>NZ_CP032280.1 GCF_002165305.2 Acinetobacter sp. WCHA55
AATTTCTTGCAAGTTAAATCCATCAATCATGTTGTAGCTTGAGGCCAATTGCTCTTTACCATAATTACTTACCAGTAAAGTTCTAATCTGCTCTTTCACCACATCCACGGCATGTACGGGCGCTAATTTAGCGTTGACAGTGATATTAAATGGCCGTTCCTGTGGCTCAATAAAAACAACGTTGCCATGTGAGTAAAGATTATCCGCAATGGCAATCAGCTGTTCAATTTCACTACAAATTAAGTCATATTCAGACGGGTTTTTAGGCACAACGGCCACAAACAAGTGGTTAATATGATTAACACTTGAACCATAGTGCTGTTCATGAATCATTTCGTTCCAGACATTCAGGTAAAACGTTCGATTCATGAACTTTTTACGAACCAAGGCCTCAAAGTTACCCAAGAACACGGCGTTATCATCATGTGTCGGGTATGACGCTAAAAGTCGCATCTGATCAATAGACAAAGGGTTCGCCCCCATACGCACCACACCACCCGCTTTAAAACGAATTGCCAGCTTTGCTTCATCTGCTGTATTGGCTTGCTGTAGCATGGCCTCTTTGAGTGTTGAGGCATCAACCTCACCGTATGTCTCAAGTACCGTGATTTCTAGTTCGGTGTTTGCCTCAAGGGTTCGACCAAAACGCGCCGTGTCGCCAAATTCAAGCGTAATCTCGCGCAATGTGTCCGTTTTCAGGATAATGGCATAATCGCCAGCCTTGGTATTCATCCAGCGCGTGACAAAGTTATAGATATTACTATCCTGATCAACTGCAGTTAGGCTTACCAGTGACATATCTTCTTCAATATCAATCTTGAATTGATTGAATGGCAATGTCTCAATAATGGTCTTTTTCACCTTCCGCACTTGAGATTGTTCAGCCAGAACGTCAACTGACTCATTAGGCAAAACCTCAGCATTTTGTAAAAATTGCCATGGTCTGCCTTGTGCATCTTCAAAGACGCGACCACTGAGAATGGTTAAGCGCTGGGTACCGCGATTTGTAAGAGTAATGTAGTGCTGACACGGCGTACCCAGTGGCAAAATACCCTTGTTGCTTGCATCGGCCAGAATAGTGGCTTCACGGGACTTAATGAACGGCTCAATCTCTGAGACTTCCACATCGCGTCCAATCTCAGCCAGCATATGCTGAATAGCGCTCATTGGGGCCGTAACCGTCGAATCCCCCGAAATATAACGGGCATAAATATCTGGATATGCTTGTAATGCAATCAGTGTGACTTGTTTGATTTTATTTAATGACGGCATATTACACCCCTACCACTTCATTGCTGGTTTCTGTCTTAATTGGAATTAAAATTTCACCAATTTGAATATAAAATTGCTTTGTTTCAAAATTGACCTCTTCATGTGCGACTCTCAAATCGTTATCGCTTAATTGCTTGAGAATCGGCATATCCTCACGCATCCATTGCAATAAGGTATCCGCCGTGTCGTCGTCCATGGGGCGATTTAATAGCTCTTTAGGATTACGGCCATAGCTCACACCCACATAGCCGTTTGGCGGGGTCGCAAGCCAATGCTCAATCATCCTTTTGATGTCATCCGCACGAAAGATGTAATTCATTCAGCTCTCCAACGGCTGACAACAAAAATAGCCGACTCGTAATAAAACCGATCCTTAGTAAAAAACAGCATAATTACACTGAGAACAATGCCCGCCTCAAGATCAAACACGCCCAAATCAAACAATAGGCGATAACCGCAAAACCAGACAAAAACCACTTGTACAAATAACCCAAACAGCAAAGAAATATAGTTGGTTATCTTTTTTTCAAACTGGTGATTAAATTGAGGGTGCAATCGAATGGCATAGAATTTTGAAGACAATCCACGGGCCAGCTGAAGCCGATCAAAAGCCCACTGCACAACAGCGATGACCAGCACCACGGCGTAAACGATTTGAAGCCCATCCATAATTAGGCCCCTTTCAGCGCTTTAAGTTCTTGATTTTTGCTCTCTATCAATGCCCGTTTTTGGTCAAGTTGCTCCCCAAGCTCTTTCAGTGTGTCACGGGCCTGTTGAATGCGTTTTTTAACCGTCGGCGCGGGCGCTTTGTCACGTGGAATGACCACACGGGCCGACTGACGTTTGATGTTGAATTTCTCTTGATTGCCTTTCAGCTTTAGCGCTAGATCCTCTAAGCCAGCATTGAAGTCACTGAGCTTGTCGTAATCCATCACTTTGGATAAGGGGATATTCTTATTGTTTAAAAATTGCTGAATAACATCACCATCCGTTCGTAGCACCAAGCTAATGGACTGGCCCTCTTCAAAATTGAAGTTAAGCTTTTTAGTCGCCACACCAGCCTTGCGAACCATTTTATCGACGATAATCACCGCAACTTTTTGCTTAGTCGCTTTCTCTAAGGTTTCTTTGATTTGCTGTACAAATTCATGCTTTTCACTTAATTCACCCAGTACAAATTTTTTCGCCATGACATTGCTCATTTATTCAGATTTAATATGTGTTCATTCTGAATCATTAGAAAAATGGCTTTTCGGCTTATTCCTGAGCTTAAAACTTGATATTTTTTATTGTTCATTTGAACATTATGTTCATTTAAACAAAAACCCGCCAAAATAGCGGGTTTTTGAGCTATAAACGCCGTGTTAAACGTTTAGTTTGCTGGCTTTCTTCATTGAGCGCACACGGCGCTTAATTGCACTTGAAGAACTTGCTTTGACACGGGCTTTCTTCAGCGCTGAACGTTGTTTAGCACTGAGTTTCACACGGCCAGATACACGCTTATTCACAATAGCGACTTTACCGTTACGAATCGCCTTAACCGCTTTGTAAACGACTTTGCCGAACTTACCCGACTTAGTTGTTGTCTTACCTAAAGACACGCCGTCCAGCATAGTATCGCCGTCGTCTTGCGCTTCGCCGTAGACAAATAAATCGATAAACTCTTCAAGGTCGTCACCTGTCGGCAAGGTCGATTCTACAAGTTCACACGCGCTTTCAATTGCTTCATCTGCTTCCGACTCTTCACTGAAGATAGTTGCAATTAATTCATCGGATACACCAAGCGACGCGAAAGCATCTTGTACGTTCGCAATCAGAATATCCAAGGTCGCTTGATCGGCCTCAAACTCTTCATCGTCGGCATCAGACGCAAAGCCAGACAATAATGCATCTAAGCGATCCGACGGCAATTCATCTTCACCAAGATCATTCTCAATGATTGAATCCACCAAGACCAAGACCAGCATTAACGCCATTTTACGCACGCTTTGAATCTCTGCATTCAAAGCAGATGCATTGCTTTCTTGAATATCTAGGTTTTCTACAACCTGAACTGCCTGACCTGAAGCACTATCAAGCATTTCTGTTTTTTTTAACTCACCCAAAAATGGGAGAATATGACCGTTCATCATAGGTTTGTTCCTTATCGTGTCACTGCTGTTTTTAAGTAAATTACACGGCCCGCGCCTTGTGGACGGTACGCGCATTCAAGATCAATTTTGTCGTCTGGACTGGCTTCATTTGGCGTAATGCTTAGCTGGAAAAAACCCCCTAGTTCTTGTGATTTGCGCAATAACGGACGGGTTTTGGTCGTGCATGACTCAAGAAAGCGTTTTGCTTCTTTGGTCGCGTCATCAATCGTTCCATCTATATCTTTGAGCATGTGACGCTTACAGATTTCCTTTAAGCGATTATCAATAAACATGGAAATTTCACTTGCGTTTGCCAGCTTCAGAACACTGGTGTTATCGCCGTAGCCTGTTAATACGTCGTTAAGAATGAAGCGAATCCCTTGAGGGAATCGCTCACGCTTCACAATGTTAATTTGCGCACGCGCCAGACGTTTAAGGGCCTGATCATTCAGCACCAAGTCGGGGGCTTGTTGAATACCAATAAAGCTAAATGGAAAATCAAATCCCGCAATCGGACGGTGAATGGCTGGAATACCCTGAGCATTCACATTCGCTTGACGTTTTAAGTAGTGGGCCAACAAAACACCACCACAATAACGCGGTACCTTTTTACCTTTTAAGCCCACGGCGTTAATCGGTCGGGCGATAATGGGTGCCCAAATGAACATGACATGCATATTAAATGCATTTAGATCATTTGCTGTTTCAATGGCTTGATCTAGCGTTAATGTTGGATCTAACTCCACAATTAAACGCACACCCAAACGTGTTGCAATACGGGTCATTTCTGTGAATTGAGAAAGGTCATCGCCCAATTGCATATACATGACGGTAGGCTGATCATCTTGCGTTGTCACCAAGTCATATAACTCTTTGACATCGCCCGCCGTGCCCGCTGGGATAGTTGCACTTTCAACATTACGGGCAATACTATTCATTTTGTTGTAGTAAAACTGATCTGACATCATATCGATAATGTCTGCATCGATTTCATTTTCTGTGATAACTAGCTCTACATTGTCGAAGTCTTCAAGTGCATTCATCACAGCGACAATAGAATTGGTCTGGTTTTCATCACTGACCAGCATACCGCTAACGCTATAAACAACGTCATCTGTATCTCGATCAAAGAATTTCAGATTCAAGCTATGTTCTGCCAGCTCGTTGTTGATATTTTCAATCTGATTAACCGATACCAGTAGATAAACCGCAGGGTCTAAGACGTTCGCCAGTGAAAATAAAAGCGTAATAAGCGGGGGACTATCAAAATCAGCGTTGTCCAGCTGACTTGCAGTTAAAAGCACCACACCGTCTTGCTCAGTAATTACTAAAGCATAATCAGTCATAGATTAACCCTCTACTTTGAAGCGCTTACGATCACGGTTGAAGTTATTGATTTGCGCAAAATTACCCATAGCCAGCTGTTTCTGGCGTGGATTTGCATAATCAATGACAACGGTACCGTCTTTCGGGATCGTGCGATTTGTCACTTGGCACATGGTTTTTTGACCGTAGTTTGTGACACGTAATTGCAACGGGCCAAGTGCGACAACTTCCGCTTGATCTACAACCGTGCTTTCTGGCGCATCTGCGGTCGTTTCAGCGGGTTTTTCGGCTCCCGCTGGTGCTTGAGTGTCCGCCGTGCTTTCAGCATCAGCTGGCGCATCTGAGACTGGTTGATCACCTTCTTTTAAAGTGCTCTTTTCAGTCGTATCACCCGCACCTTCAGCCAAAGTTGGTTCATCGCCTACCACTGGCGCTTGGCCGTCCGCAGTTTCAGCACCCGATTGCTCGGTTTTGTCTTCGCCTTCAGTGCTTTCTGGCGCATCCGCTGTCTTTTCAGCGGGTTTTTCGGCTCCCGCTGGCGTTTGAGACGCTTCCGCCTCTGCTTGTTGTTTTGCCAATGCCTCAGCTTCCGCTTTTAGCTCTGCCTTGGTCTTCTTTGCTGTTGTTTTACTTGCTGTAGTCATGATTTTCACCAATACAAAGTTTAAAGAATGGGTGATGTGCGAACACACCACCCAGATAGCGCAGAATTAAGCAACAGCGGTGGTTAATGACTTCGGAAGGTTCATTACTTTGAGTAGTGCAACCTGACTACCAAAACGCTTGTTTTTGTTCATCTGACACGCTTGGCGGGTATAGAATTGAACACCTGATTCAAACGCTACAGCACGGACATCATCAGTCACAACTGGCACGGCGATATGACCGACAAACACTGATTTTGCTGACTCAGCACTACGCGCAACAATCAGCGCTTCAGCGAATGCGACAGTAACACCACCCACATCTGTTTCACCGTCTTCAAGTACACCAAGATCGGTCGGCAAGTAGTAGAAATTATCTGAACCACGTGAACCGATACGCACGATGTTGTTTGGGGCACCAAGGGTTAAACCTGTTGGAATGAAATTGGTATCGTCCGCAAGGATCTTCATTAACGTGCCTAACTGACCTGACACATAAACATCGAACCCAGCTGGCGCATGTTGTGATTTTTCGATAATGCGACGTTTAGAGTCTTCAATCGCTGGTAGGATTTCAGACGCAATTGCAGACGTATTGTTAAATGCCTGTGTCATATCTGAACCACGGCTTAAATCCACGGCGCGATATGTGCCTTGACCAATTGCACGTGAACGCGCTTGGCTTAATAAGCGAACGTTTTGTTCAAGCATGAGCTTAGAAATCACCACCGCGACGAATGCTGAACGCATATCTACGCCCAGTTCATTCTGCATTTGCGTCAATGCATCAATAGACGCTGTATAGGTTGCACGAATGCCGTATGCTGAAATACTTGAGTAATCAAGCTTCGCATCTACAGACGGGGCCGTTAAGACTGGCTGGCCATTACCATCCTTCAATTCATAGTTTGCAACGACATGAGCAATAGCCTTGGCACCCGCTGGCAATGCTTTATCTAGGGTGAAAGTCACTGTGTCCGTATCTAAATTAACGGTACCGCTAACCAATTTATAGGCTTGACCTTCATACTCAAAGTCACCCAAATCAATTGAGCGAAGTTGAACGCTACCCGTTACTTGACCACCCATACCACGGGATTGATCACCTTCAAATACTGGAATACCGCCAATCGTGATTAATGTTGCATCACCCACCATCGGCAAACGACCAGATGTATCATCTGGAACCAAAGTTTCTTTATCAGAACGGCGATATGCTTTGACTGTAAACGTGGTTTGATCAGCCGATGTCATGGCTAAACGGTGAATCGCATCAAAGTATTGCGCACCCGCATTTGCACCATCTAAGAAGTCATGCGCACCCATTTGGCCGTATGCATTTTTAGACACTTGGCGGACATAAACCAATGGTACGGTCTGTGTACCTTTAGGGTTAGGAAGATAAGCTACAATCGGCAATGCATTCGCAATAGTCGTTGCAATTGTGACCATCGCTAGTGCTGGCACTTCCGCCACGTGTGAAGATTGACCTGAAGAAACGCTGTCCACGAAAAACTCTTTCGCTGACTGGTTGCCCGTTTTCGCAGAATCATAAACACCTTGGGTATTCGCACCTGTTAAGCCGTCATAGAGCAAAGCGCCGTTATTTAACGCAGATGCAACCAAGGCAGGGCTTGGCATATCACCACCATTACGATTTCGGTAAGCTTTAATACCCGTCGCAACTGAGTCTAAAATGCCATTAAATGACTTTGAACCGTCTGGCTGTTTTTTGCCTTCTAGCGCCTTTTCAATCGTTAAAAGCGCACTCGGCATAAACACCGCTTTATCTGAATTAGATTCTTTTGCATTTGCAACGATAGAATCGAACTGAGTGCCATAAGTCACGGCGTTATTTTGTGGTTTATTGCCAAAGTCCATAAGGCTCATGAACTTCGCTGTTAAAGCAATTTCTTGGCCTTGTAATTTTACCGCGTCTGCTACCGCTTTTTGATCATACATAGTGGTTTCCTTAATTTGCCGAAAATGGCGAACCTATGCACCTATTTTGAAGAACTGAAAAAACCCTAAAAATGAATATTCCTAGCAACAAAAAAGCCCTTTGAATCAAGGGCTAATGTCTTTTTTCGTAAAAACCAGTATTTACGCGGGTTTTTCGCTTATTTAATGAAATCCTCTTGGTTTTTGAATGGATCTAGGTGCATCAAACTATCTCGAATATTTAATACATATGTCTCGCCGTGGTGTGCATGTAGGCTCTGGCCCGTTGCACCGACGCACTCCACCCATTTAATTAAGTCCTCTTCAATCACCAGCGCAAAAACATCCCCCTTTTGAGGCTTCCAATCTGGCGTATTGACCAGCATTTTTCGGTGTGAGCCGTAGTCATCCAAATTAAACGGCTCAATTTGCGCATATAGGATTGCTTCACCGCTATTGATGTCGTCCCCATCGCTATGCATGGAACCGCCTGAAAACTTATCAAATAACACCATGGCATAACCTTGCTCGGCATACTCTGTTGCATGCTCTTCATGGTCACTGAGCACCATACCACCTTCCCAAACGGTTTCCTCACGGCTTTCACCAGCAACCGCTGGCACCACACTACGGCGAAATACATAACTTGAGACTGCTGATTGACTGGTCAAAACAATTGACCGTGATGCAACACGACGGCCTTCAGCAACACGATTTGCAACGGGATTAACGGGCTTTAACATTTTTTCACCTATTATTTTTTACTGAGCACGGCGTATTCTGCATCGGTCAAAATACCTTGTTCATGCAGGGCTTTAAGCTTGGCAAGCGCTTGATGCTTGGTTTCTTGTTCTTTCTGTACACGTAGCAACCTTTGCACCGCTTGCTTGGCTTTGGCCTCAATTTTCGCCACTTCTGCATTTAAATTAGGGCTAATGGTATTGCGCTTGGTGTTTGCCTTCACGATTTGCTCGGACAACATGCGCGACATTTCATTTTTACTGGTTTTGTACTTGGCCCCGACTTGCTTGGTGCGCTCTTTTTCCAAGGCCATAGACAAATAATGACGGCCTGCTTGTGACTTAATCCAGTGCATCGTCCGTAAAATATGCTTACACGCAACACCCGTCATATTGGGGTTACGAATTTTAGGGAAACCGCCCTCTTTACGGCCCAGTACCGTGCCAGCAACGGTATTTAAATAACGGAACCAGAAATTAAAACGGCCACAATCACACTCAAACTTCACACGGCCCTTAGATAGCCTGTTTTGCACCGTGGTCGCCTTTACGCGGTCTGGGTGAAACACCAGCTCATTGAAGGCTAAAAATTCAACCTGTACATGGTGATAGCGTGGGCCTTTCGGATTCTTCTCAAGCCCTTCACGGCTTGCATTTGTGGTGAAATGAACCAAGTTCCCTACGCGCCGTGCGGGAATAGCAACATGAATTTGCTGATTGGCACGGTCAATATCCTCTTGGCGACTCAGTGAAATCACCTGATCAACCGTAATACCGCCCTTATAGGCCTGTTGCATCTGCTTAACGTTTTCAGCAAATGCATGTAAATCAGCTTTAGTTAGTACACGGGTTTCACCTTCAGGCATGTTTAAGGTCGTGCGCAAGGCCCGCTTAAAATCATAATCACCTGAAATATCTTGCGGTCGTAAAAATGTCGGTAGACTGCCCTTTTTATCGGCTTTGCTTTCGCGCTCTTCTTCTGCCCACTTACGTTGCCTCTGGGCCTCTCTTTGGCGCTGTTTCAGGTCTTTGCCTATACCACCGCGTAAAAGGGCCTCACGTAGTTCATCGGGCTTAAATTGATCATCTTTAAGCATCTGTCACCCCGTATTTTTTTTGAAGCTGTACCACGGCGTTTAAACTGGGCAATAACACGGTTTTTAATGGCAAAAGCTCATGCGTAAATGATGTGCCACACGCCAAGCGTACAACATCACTATGAATACGGGTGCCATAGACACGTAGACTCACCAATGATGGGTCATTCACTTCATCTTCACCGATTTGATGAATCACCAGCGAACCGCCGTAGCCTGTACGCTTCTCATTGACTTCAATATGCCGACGCAGGGCGTTATAAAATTCATTTCGCATGGCATGCACATAAAAAAAGGACTGTGCCCATTATGGCCCAGCCCTTTTAATGTCTTTTCTTATTATTCCTATGCCATTTCAAACCAAGACATCATTCGACCGCCACTTACGCTATATCCCTTGTTTGGCATCAAAATGAAAGAAATCGGAATATAGGCGTTCATCGAGCCGTTGGACTGGTTCGCATACATGGTTGCAATCTGGTATCCATCCAATTTCACAATACCGTGTGACAAACCATCACTACAATGGAACTGCATAAACACCATAATCGGCTTGGGCGTTGTATTTACATATACCGTTCCGTCATTTCTACGCTGAGCAAGCACATTTCCATAAGATTGACCAATACCAATCATTTGACCACCAAGGTCGCCTTGCCCACTTCCCAAGCCGTCTAGCTCTTGGTGGATCTGGTTGATAGCGTCAATCACTTCCGAACCCATAGCATACTGCGGGTGCGGGTTTATGTGGTTCTCATGGTCTGCAACCATAGAATAAGCTAAGGCTGTGTTTGGGTCTAAAATAACGTTAATTTGCTCTAAAATTTGCGCATTCAAGGTAAGGCCGAACGTCGCAGTAAAGCTAATCCCGTTAAAAACTTTAAACAGTGAACCATTTGGGACGCTGGCAATCGCAAATAAAACCCCTTCTTTGGTATAAACCCCCATCGAGCCGACATGCAATTCGCTATTTGAGTTAATCACCGTCACAAAGCGAATCGTATTGGTTGCTATAGACGTTCCGCTTGCCACGATATTGGACTCAGAAACAATATTATTTAAATCTGTACGCTCGTCCATGGGCACAGAAATAAAATTGTCTGAGCTATATTTCATCTTATCGACTTCAAGCCTGATACCATTGGCCCGTGCATCAAAAAAGGCTGTAAGCCCTGCTCTTGTAATCTTTAACTTGATTGGATCACTCATAACTAACACCACAATTCACTTTTAGCCAGTTATACGGATTTTCTACGCCGTGCTTTTTCGATATTCCTATGACAGTAAATCAGCCACGGCGCTGGCTTGCTCAAGTGTACTTGCTGGGGTTCCGACCGTATTTGCTCCCTCTCCATGGCCGTAGCTCTCTGGATCTAGGTTCACGCCGTTATCCGCTGGGGTGTACATGGTTCCTTCCAAGAAAATAAAGGCGAATGTATCCACAATATCGGGCGACGAAATACCCTTACGGCGCATTTCTTCTTTGGATAAAATCTTAAATCTGGCCTGATCATCGAAGGTGTACGGGACACGGGTTAATTGCTGAATCACCTTACTTTTTAGGAACATGGTACGGATTTTAAAGCGCCCTTGCTGAATGGCCCGTGATAGGCACACATAGGCTTGCGCACGCTTATTCACGTACTCTTTGCGGTTTGCGTTACTAAAGCACTGACCACCCCAATGCATCGGTTTAAAGAAAATACCCAATGACTTTAAGTTCTGGGCCAAGCCAGCACCCGCACCGTTTGAATCCAGTAGAATCGTGGCATTCGGATATTCAATTAAACACTCTTGAATGTGCGCGGTTAGCTCATGAATATCATCATTGTTCTTACAAAGCGGGATTTTTGTTAATTCTGCACGGCGGGCGTGTGGCCCCCATTGTGCGGTGCCCCAGACTTTCGCAATAGCAATGGTCGAATCATCACGGCCAACACCACCACCAACATCGACCAGAATGAAATAGCCATATTTTGCGTGGGTTTCAGCACCTAAAGACTTGCCTTTAAATGCATATTCAGCCATGCGATTGGTGATAAGGAACTCACCCGCAAGGTCTGGAAATAGACCGCGAATACGAATCATGTATTGCGGATCGTCACGGTCGCCATACTGAATAAGGGCTTCAATAATTTTCTTTTCAGAAACAAGCCCTGTATCTTCAGAACTGAAGGTTAAATTATTCCATACCCCCCCTGCCTGAATAGACAATCGGTGATGTGTGTCATAAAAGAAACCCGCTGGCCGTGCTGGTTGTGATGTTAAAACCATACGGTTATCCGCATGCGTTAAGGCCCCGACTAGAACATCGAATACCCCATCATCGACCGCACAAGCTTCGTCCACCCAAATTAAAAGATAATCGCCGTGGTTCCCCGCTAAAGCCTGTGGGTTCCCCTTGGGTGCCGTTTTTGCATATACGTGCCAAGTCTTTTGATGACCTTTGATGTAAACCGACTCGGCCAGTACCGTGATGTAATCTGCCAGCCATGCCAAGCGACCATTGCGCATAAGGCTTAAACAGATTTCGATTTCTTTCCAGACTAATTTTCTCAGCTGTTGAATCTGAGGCGCTGAAAACATCATGACGCTGTGCGGGAAAAAGCATAAATGCCATAGGGCCACTACACCAGCGGAACGGGTTTTACCCGTGTTATGGAAGACAAAACCATCACCCGATAAAAACTTATGGTTCCCGTCCACCAAAAAGCCGTAATAGTCACCCTTACCCAAATTTTCAGCGGTCTGAATAGTGCATATTTCATATCGATCTGAAATATCCACGGCGGATCGGTCGGACTTGAGCCTGTAAACGCCGTAACGGGACTTTTCAAAGGGTGTGAGCTTATCCCACATACGCACAGTAACTTCGCGTGTTCTACGCGATTCTACGTGCATTAGACATAAGATATGCGAAGCGTTAAAGGTGTGCTGTGTGCCGTCGCTATACGTGAAGCGGTACATTTCTTCACTGCCACGCTCTAAATACAAGACTTCACGGCGCGATTGACCATCATCCCCCATAAGAAAATGATTAATTGTGACCTTTTCAACGGGAATGACCTCACCCGTATCCAACATGATCGGGGTGCCTTTGGCAAAACACCCGTGCCCAGATGCAACCGTAGTACGGCTACCGTCAAAAGCCACGCTATTAAACAATTCTTCTTGCTGGCCCGTGTATTCCATCCCCAGACCTTCAATGGAAAAACGCGAAATGTCATAGCGATAACGTAGACATGCGGTTTTCCACTGAGGCAAGCTGTCTAAGCTTCTTAAACCCATACCCGCCCCTTAGATTGAAAATGGGACGCTGAATGTGTCTATATCATGCTGTGTCGGTTCCTCTTCTAGCTCCAAAATGCTGGACTGAGCCAGCATCTTAATGGCTGTCCAGCATGCAATTAAAACGGCAAAATGGTTATTGGTAACTTGACCACTATCCAGCTCGTAGACATTACCTTTCATTTCTGTTTTACGGACTTCAATCACCGACTCAGGGTTACACATCGCGTCAAGGTCTGGGGCTAATGCCAAACGCCCCAAGCGCTTCATGCTGTAATAGTCCTTAACCGCCTGATCCAAGTGCTCTAACTGTGAAAAGCACGTGTCCCACTTCTTAAACGCCGTGGGGCTATCCACGACGATGACCGTATGGGCTTGGATCTGCTTAATTTGAGCAATTTGCTCAGGGGTTTTGCCTTGGTATGGGTCTTTTGGTGGGGCATATGGCAATAATTTCGCAATACTCAGTGTGTCATTTTGCTTATCCACGACAGCAACCACACGTACAGCATCCCCATTACTTCCAGCAACTCGACAATCGATATACATTTGTTGAGACATAATTAATCCTTATCCACGACTTGCTCGGTGCGCTCACCTGTTGCTGGGTCTGCATCTATGCGTATAAACGTTTTTTCACCTTCACGGTCTTTGAATAGATCCGCCTGAATCACCAATGAGAATTGCTCAGATGTTTTTTCATCTTCAGGCGTAAACTCGTCCACATATAACGGCGGTAAACCTGATTTAACTTGTGGCACAAGGCCCGCAAGGTCGAACTCAACCAGTCCAGCGGTGACGTTGGTTTCTTCAAGATCGGCTCGGTCTGGATACAGCGTGTTATCAAAAATGGTTAAGTCCCACTCGTCACGAATTTCAGGCGATACAAAGTAATTCGCTTTAATACGGCGCTTTTCCATAAGGCGGATGTATGCACAAAATTGACTTGCAAATGCGTCCGCACTGGTCGGGTCATTCGCCACGAAAACAAATTGCACGTGATACGCACGGGGTTCCGTGCGCATGGTTGCACGGCGCTTTAATGGGTCGTTTTTAAAGATGTGTTTCACTTCAAAGTGGGTGCCTATGATTTGTGATAAATCTGGCGGGGCCACAATGTTTTGTACCGATAAAATCAATATCGGAAGGGTTCCCCCTTTTTTTCGATAGCTGTCTAATTGCTTGGCAAAGTCATTCACAAGTTTGCCCTCAGCGACCGCATAAGCGACCGTCTGAGTTCTCCATTTGCTCAATAACTGAGTCTCTGGTGTGAGCCAACGGCGGAAATCTAACACCATTTGCGCCAATGCTTGGCTGACACACTCTTTAGGGCTTAGAACTCGCATGCATTACCCCTTAAAAGAAACTGTTAAACCAACCAGTGGCATTTTCAACAATGACTCTTTTCTTTTCCTTTGGCTTAGGCTCAATACTGGTCACAGCACCATCTAACATCGGTGTTTTGGCTTGACTCATGTACTCGTCCAAGTCCACGGTTTTGCATAAAGCCCCGTCGAGCATGTTTTCTTGTTTTACCTGTTGTAAGCGCAAACGCTTTTCACGCTCTGCCTTCATTGCTAAAAGTTGGTTTTCAGCCTCAATCGCCCGTTCTAAGGCTTGATCGGCAATGATGTTTGCGGAAAGCGCTGTATAGACAGAATCAACCATCACCGCCAAGCTATCTTCAAGGGTAGAACGCATGTATGCGCCTTGAATGCTATCCATTAACTCGCCGTGGCCCATGTTGGTTGCATAGTTCGGCTGTAATACATAATCAAAGCCAAAATTAACCGTCGGGTAGATAATCCCGTCTACCTTCTCATAGTCATTTACAGCTGAAAAACCGCCAATTTTGGCGCGATAGTTTTCTAGTGCTTTATCGCCAAAAGGATTATTAAGGAACTCTTGGCGATGTGTAACGTTGCCGTCGTCATCGCACGATAATTCAATGGTTCGCACTGCTGGACTGATACTGACCTGTTGACCTCTAACAATGACCGTCTCAGGCACA
Source organism: Acinetobacter sp. WCHA55 (assembly GCF_002165305.2). Taxonomy (NCBI): domain Bacteria; kingdom Pseudomonadati; phylum Pseudomonadota; class Gammaproteobacteria; order Moraxellales; family Moraxellaceae; genus Acinetobacter; species Acinetobacter sp. WCHA55. Next base: position 14,452 of record NZ_CP032280.1, read on the forward strand.
TCTAGGCCATAGAGCAAGCGCAATTGATGGCCGTAATAACCAAACATCCCGCCTGTAGCGACCATTTCTTGTGTGGCTGGTGAATTAATTAACTTAATCCATGCTGGATAGTTCACGTTGTCCCGCGAAACTCCTGTGAACTGACGGCCACGCTCTTTAATATTGAAGGTAATCCGTTTTGTTTTGCGCAGTTCTAGTACATCAGACATAAAAAGCCCCAAATATTGCATTTAGGGCTATTTTGAATGGTCTATTTTTTGGCTTTTCTCGATATTCCTAGCACGGCGCAAGCTCGAATTGCTTTAGGCGCTCGGTCGCAGTAGCAAAATAGCCGTTATCTTGCTCAATCCCGATAAAATTACGCCGTGTATTCAAACATGCCACACCTGTTGAACCTGAACCCATGGTGAAATCTAAGACTGTTTCACCTTCATTGCTGTAGGTCTTGATTAAGTATTCAAGCAATGCAACGGGCTTTTGTGTCGGGTGAAGTGATTCTTTTTGCTTATCACTGTTGAAAAGCTGGATAGAGCGCGGGTAGCGTTCTTCTGAGTCATATTCATAGCGCTTAATGGACTTCCCATAACATTCGCTATCAATATCAGTACGGGCAAATTGTTTGCGTTTATGGCCCTTAGTCTTTTGTGGGTTAAAGGTCGGTTTCTTGGCATAAAACACACTGATAATCTCATGTGCTCTTAATGGCTGAAATTTAGCGTTTAAAAACCCCGTTGCATTTGGCTTTTCCCATATCCAGTCATAGCGAAAGTCTTTTATATTACTGGCCCGTAGCAGTGAACTAAACGGCTCAGCACCAAACAGTAAAATAGCGCCATTTGGCTTGATAATGCGCTTCAACTCGGCCCACATTAGAACAAAGTCAATCACACTATCCCACTTGCATTTCGTGGTGCCATACGGCGGATCTGTCAAAATTAAATCAACCGATTGGCTAGGAATGCTTTTCATCTTCTCCAAGCAATCGCCGTGCATGAGTGTAATTTGATTGCTCAACATAGAAATGGCCGTAAATTAAATTACGGCCATTCTTCAATATTCAAAACTTGCGATTTCTCAATATTCCAGCACGGCGCTGGTTACTTCTGCCTTGATTCTACAGCTTTGGCATCACCTGTCGGCCATTCACGAATCAATTTGTCGATTTCGGCGCTGTAATCTCTACAGATTTTTTCCATTTCAACAACAGTTCTGGAACATTCGACAACACTGTTTGCTCCACCAATGGCGATTGCCGTTTTGGTTTCGTCGGAAGCGTGGGGCAAATATTTGATGGTTTCTGTGGCTGTGTAGCGCACGCTGTCAAGCTCACGCAAACGATCAACATACAAAGCGTGGATAGCTTTAGTGTCTTTAATGTACTTTTCATTGGCTTTAATCCTATCTTCGGCCCAGTTTGCTTCTATCGTTTTAATCTCGGCTTCTAGCTCCGCTTTCTTGGTCTTGTGCGCCTCTTCAGCACTCACCTTTTCAGCTTCTAGCACCCCTACCTTGTTCTTGTAGTGTGAGCACGTAACAAGGCCACCGATGCAAAACAAAATCAGCACGGCGTATGTGATTAATCGAATGGTCGCAATTGCGCCCTTTATCTTGAGTTTTAATGCTTCAAAAAACATGGCCTATCCCAGTTAAGTGATAGGCCATGTTTGCACGCTGAAAGCGCCGTGTTTTTGGATATTCCTGTGCTGATTTATAAAATAAACATCATGTTCATTTGAACAATTATTCACTGCTTTAAAGGTAGGGTTTTAACGTATTCAGCCACCCAAGGCACATACTGCTCATTTACCTCATAAGTGATTTGAGTAGACACCCCTTCACCCTTAATTCCATTTAAATAACCCAACCCCACCAAGGGCTTTAACATACGCTGTACTGTGCGAAGACAAACACCACTAAAGATGCTCTGGATGTCCTGTGATGTTACTGGGGCATGCTTATAAACATGGGCCAGAATGAACATAGATCGCACCAAATAGTCCACGCCAGCCGAACGGGTTTCAGGTAAAACAAGCTCATACTCCGACACCTGTTTTGCTAGGTAAGTCGGTTTTTCTTCAATCGGGATTAAATACTTTTCAATTGCTGACACATAATCCGTACCACCCTCTACACGGCGATAGATCATGTGATGACCATTTCTATTAAGCTTATGAATAATGAAGTCTTTCTTTTTCGCCGTGTGATACACATGCTGACCAAGGGTGAACGGGAACTTATGTACAGTCTTTGCCTCAACCGCTTTACCGACAGCAATGCAATCCTTTAACTCATGATTTTTCTTTAGCGCTGATTGATAGGCCCTCTCCTTCATCGCCTTATGCTCTTTTTCATGGATTAAGTTTTTAATGGCAGATGTCATTTTAAATGTCTTAAAACCATCTTCACTTTCACGCACCAAAGAAAAACGATTATTTTTCCTGTCCACCATCTGAATTGACCAATAGTGGCCGTTCCCAACATGAAAGACACGCTGGCCTTTTTTGAATATCTTTGAATCTTTTTCCACTTAAATCACTATCCCAATTTAGCAATGCAATTATTTAAACATAATGTTCATTTGAACACTATGTTTAAATGAACATATTATTTCAATACCTTGCGACGGTTTCCCTTACCACGCCAATCATCATTGGTATGTCGGTCTTTAATAGAATCAAGGTAATAAGGGTTTTGATGTAGGCCCAGACGTTCAGATAGTTTCGCCTCAGCAACATCTAGCGACTGGGTAGCACTATTACCCCAATCCATTTCCTTCCACTCAGATGGGATCGGATTTTCGGCGTAAAAATTAAAATTAATAACACGGCCAGCCACGGCGCTACCCAAGATCAAAACTCTATGATTTCTTTTCATTTCTTTGCTTCACAAAACTTTCTAAAATTTCTGCTATTTTTGGATCAAATGGTGCTTCGGCGCACATACCAAGATCATCTATTAATTCGCTCTCAAATGCCTCAGAAACAGCATAAAAGCGCTCACCCGCTTGGGCAGTGCGGAATGTCAAATAACCGTCTTTAAACAGATTTACGACCAGCTGATTAAGGGATGGTTTTTCCATTTCAAACAGCTGTAGATCCACCAGCTCATTAATCGACTTTTCGCCGTGTCTTAATAAGCATTGCAACACCAGCATGCGTTTTTTAAAGCCTGATACAGTTTTCTTTCCCATGGTCACACCTCCGCATCCGATGGGGCCAAGGTGCAAAACTGCTCAACCTTTTCTACTTGGCTCTTCAAATCGCGCAATATGCTGTTCATAGCCGATTGGCATGCTCCGACATGGGCATCTTTGGAAAGTAGCTCTTTTTGCCGTTTAAAGGCTCTCTGCACCTCCCAGATGTGCGACTGAGGGGAAATGCCCAGCAAGTCGCATAACTCATGATGAAGTGTTTCATAAGCTTGTTTATCTGATTCTAGTGATTGACGCTCACGCTCCGCGCTCTCAATGAAATTAAGATCACCTAAGCGTTTCCGTAATTCCTCAGTTTTATAATCAAGACGGCTTTGGGCATTATCACGGCGCTGTAAAGCTTGGCCCAGCTCTTCACCATATTTCGCTGAAATTACTTTTCGGGCGCGATGTTCAAATGCTTGCTCAAAGCGACGGCTATGTACCGTTCGCCCTACACCATCAATCAGCATTTTTATCCAAAACTCTTTAGGCAAATCATTCGCTATTGGGGTCAACGTTGGGCCTTTGACCATGCGCCAACATGATTCACTGCGGACAATAAGCCCACACCCTTTAGGTACGTCATCTTTATCAATCAAGCCCTTTGGCACGGCGAAAATCACGCCTGACGCATATTTAAGATAGCTTTGCCATTTGCCCTTGGTAATGTCCTGTCGGAAGTCTGAAACAGATACTTTGCACTCATAAGCAATCGGTAAAAACTTAGAATATGATTTAGGTGCGGTGAATACGTCTGGCCGTGGCGAACCAGACGGCCCCAACTGCATATCTGTCCAAATCATACGATCCGTGTTATTACCCAGATGCTTTGCAAGGTCTTCAGCAAGCTCGTCATGTTTCCATTTTTTAGATTGTTCTTTCACTTGTCGCCTCTTTGTCTTGGGCCTCTAAATCAATCAAGCCAAAATTAAATTGCTGGGCCAACTCGGTACACAAACCCAAAGCAATGTTTAGCTCTATGTTGATTTCTAGTTCATCAATTTTGACTAAGACATAATCTCTGCCAGCAAGAATCTTTGCCGAAACTTCGGTATGCCCAAAGCTTGTACCATCAATGGTTATGTGTGTTATTTCTGTGGTGATGTCTGCCATACTAAACCCCAGATAAACAAAAGCTGATTTCACAGCCGACAATAAAGTTGTCATTACCTGTAAAAGCAATTTCACCAAAAATATACATAAATTCATGCATCTGAAGCTTGGCATAACCTTCTGAATCTAGCTCTAAGGCTGTATTAACCTTCATGCTTCTCATATGACTGGTAAATTCGCGCATCTTCCTCTTGTAGTGCTCTGAACCGTATTGAGTGGGCCTGAACCGCACATAATTATTAAGGCTGAATTTCACCATGTTTTTAGCATCATGGTCGGCTATCGCCTTGCGTAGATCATCTATTAGAAAGCTTGATTGCCCTGTCATATTAGGGAAAGACAAAATATCGCCGTGGTATTCATCTCTTGTAATCCAATACTTTGCCCACTCTGGCGCACCGTTCACAATTTCACGCATTTTCGCTATTGATATATCAGTCATAAGCACGCCTCCACATCCGCCACGGCTTCAACAATGGCTCTAGGCGGTTTACGGCCATAGCGTTTTAAGGTGCTCTTTGCAGGGGTAAGTCCACCCAATCGAGCAACCACTTCATGCGACTCAAGCAAACCTTTAACGTCGGTGAGTGAGATACGTTTCTTGTGGCGTAAAAATGGCACCCATGTATTACCTTTCCATAGGTCAAAGCTATTTTTAGACTCTTCTGGGACGTTCTTCAGGTAATCCGCTGTACAGAACTCAGCATCATATAAAAAGTCTGTAGCGCCCTCTGGTGCGCGTGTAATAACCTTCTCCACGGCGTTAGCGCCGTGGGTTTTAAAGAATAAAATCGCTTGTTCTTGGCGTTCGATCATATCTTGTCACTCACATAGGCCAAAACAGCCCCTAAAATTGCAAATAAGAACATCCAAGGTTTATAGGCATCTTGTAATGCCTCATTTTCGCTTTCCATTTGTTTAAATATGGCATAAGCATCACTAGCCTCTGGACTATAAAAGTCATCGCTGGCGTGGCAATAACCCAACAAAACAATGTCACTTGCCTCTGGGTTACGTTCACGCTCTGCTTTGTAGTGAATAGACTGACGGTAAAGACTCATAAAGCGCTCATTCATAGCGAACCCACCTTAGAAAAACACCCACTAACCGCCGTATATTCATGCCCTGTTTCATCCTTGACTTGAACCATTTCAAGGCTAGACCGAACCCCAATTTTTGCACGCTTAACAGTAAGTCGGCCGACTGGTTTACGTGTCATAGCTTTAAAACAATCTGGACTCATAACAACAGCATCACCAGCTTTAAAATGGCAGTCATTTTTTATTGATTTAGCGCTCATTTTCGACCACCCACTTTAGCCACCTTGAAATCAATCACCCATACCCATGGGTTTTTATCCCAAGCACTGTCGCCGTGAATCTTTTCCCATGCATGACGGAAATTAGTTTGAGCACCAATTGCGAAACCCATTTCAACTGCAGTCGGGTGAGTCGAATAATCACATCCCTCAGCCTTAGCATCTTCTTTAGAAATGCTCTGTAATCGCTCTACGCGGATGCTAGTGATTTCAAGCAAAATACGGCTTGCCCAGCGTGGCATTCTGTAGTTTGGAGTCCATAAGCTCAGTTCTGGTTGATTGGCCTCTGCCTTATAAAAAACGTGCTTATTCGTTTTCAAGGCTTTAGGCAACTCCGATACCTTTGAGCCACATCCGTCCCAGCTGTAGTAGGTGTGCAAGCTATCTTCATCATTCCAATGGTCTGAATCAGCCGATGGATCTGGCATAAATGCTTCACGCACCCAAAGACAGTCGCCAACCACACCAAAGGGGCACTTTATTGTGAATGGGAAAGTTGTAATGTACTGTTCAATGACTTGCTCACTCTTGGCCGTGCCCTTCCAGTAGCCATGTTCACCGTTAGGAACAAACCCAGTAACGACTGGATGGGTATTATCCAGAACACGGCGCGTCTGGGTCTTACGGCCTTCTAAAATAGCTTTAACCATTTCAGTATTAAATAAAATCGGACGTTCTTTCATGAAACCTCCGCCAAAGACTGTTCATCTTTCGTTAGACGGCGGTTAGCGTGGCGCTCTGCTGTTGTTGCCAAGCGAATAAAATGTGCTTGCACCAATTCACCGCCAATCAGCCAGTAATATTCGCTAGGTTGAAAATCCCCAATCGTTAATAGGGAGTCATCTGAATTATCATTTTTTAAAACGACAATATCGCCATTGCAAAATTCAGGCTCATAGACAGTACGTGTACCCATAGATTGATCATCGTCTTGATGACAATTGACCTTCACCAAACAGTGATTGCACTGTTCATCTTTATATTCAGGGCACTTACTTGCGCACGGATGTTTTAATTCATTCATTGATTTGCCTCTTGAGCATTATTTTCGTTGTAAATCCACATGGTTCGCATGCCTGTTGGTTTAAAAGACATTACCCCTGTGCCTTTGGTGCGGATAATCACGCCCAAGTCATAAGCACACTGTTTTTCTGTAATTGCATGGCCTTTTCTCTTCATACGGACAGTTAGACTCGCCGTGTTTGGTCGTCTCTTTTCCGCCTTGGCATCTTTTACGCATTGCAAAACTTGTTGTTGTCTTTCTGATAGTTTTAGACTCATTGGTTATTCCCCAGTACCCGCTTTGCTTCACTGACAATCGAATCATCTAGGTTTACGGGAGTAGTGGCTATTTGGGTGATTTCACCCAGTCTTTTCGCATCTGCAATCTGTTTCATTGCCAATGCACGCTCTACACCATGAACCATTGAGCTAAGCTTCTGATCATCTGAAAAAGCTTCATATGCTTTAAAGTGGGGAACCGAACGGTCTAACCAATGCTTGTCAATCACCCAAGGTAGGACATATAAAATGTCTTTCTTATCCATCCCGTACATACGGGCATTACCAAAGCAATCGAATGAAATGGATTCATGTAAATTACGGTTAATTGCAATAAAGTTAATTGAGCCTTTATTGAGTATTTCGGCTAATTGCGCCGTGTCTGGGTATCCCTGCTTCACCAATTCGACCAACTCGAAGTATTTCTCTTCAGCACGGCGTATATCTGGAATATTTTCACAAACAATCGTCACGTGACGGCCATGTATGCGGTATTCAATTGCACTGGTGAGCATACGGCTGGCTTTAACCTCTTGGTCGGCGCGTATAAGAGCTGAATTATTTTGTATCTGTTGAACGGCCTGAATGGTCTTAAAAACTGTTATGAACGTTTGATCAATCCCATCTGTACGGCCAGCCTGAAGACGGTCATATACATCCGACCAATAAGACGGATGTGCAATAAAAATGGTTTCCATATCAACCATAGAATTTATGGTCTGAATAAATAGTTTTTTTGACATTTGCTTTATCCCAATGTGATTGTTAATTCACCAAAGGAATAATACACGCTTAAAACTATTCTTAAAAGAATAATTTTAGAAATAAACACGGCGTTTTAACGGCTTGTGAGTAGAATTAATTATTTTATTTATTCTTAAAGTGGTCATTTATGCGCACAGATTACCCCTGTACGCATAAATAAAAGGATTAGATATTCCTGTTAAGGCTTATAGAAACTATTATCAGCAGTCGTTTTACGTTTTTTAGGCTGTTCAAGGTGCGAATACTGGGTTAGCGGGGTATTAAATACGGCATGAGCCACACAATCCGCCACATCCTCAAACTGGCCCACTTGGTCGGGATCATTACTCCCCGTGCATTTATATCGATGGTCTTCCGCTTTAGGACAGCGCTTGTTTCCACACGTAGAGCATAGAATCATTATTCTCGGTCTGTCGCCAGCATCCTTAAAACACTGTAAACAATCGTGACCTTTTAACTCTCCACCCATTATATTTAAGCGGTAAACTTCTTCACCAATCGCTTCATGCTTCTTTCCGATCCCAAGTAAATCATCTTTGGTTTTGGGATCTAACCACTTCAACTTATCCAATGTAGACGGCGCAATAGCATGAGCCTGATCGACAGAATCCCTATACTTTTCATTCTGACGTTGCTCATGCTCTAAAATCGCCTCTGGGACACCTTTATCGCCCTCATACTCAATATAGCGGGAACAACTAAAAGCCACGCCTTGGGCCTTAAAACTACCGTGTGCAAGACAATCTCGAATGATTTTACCTTGGCACCAGTAATACCCAGCTAGAAAAACCGTTCCCAGCGCCATAGCCAGCACAACAGCACCCAAAATCAAGAAAGCCAAAACATCAGAATTATGCATAGGATTATCCCTGTTAGATTTGATCTAATCCTAGACAAACCCACACGGCGCACTTTTCAATATTCCTAAAAGAATAAAGGCCCGATCAATGATCAAGCCTTTTCATTCTGAAAACAGTCTCAGCAATTGCCGATCTGTCGTGCTACATTATTTTTTAAATCCCAACCTTCCCAGTTAAGCGCCTTATACGTTCTGTCCTGTGGAGTATTATCAATAGGCATTCCCTTAGCGACCATTTCCGCCTCATGCTTACGAATCTGGACGGCACGTTCTATATAACGAAAAAGCGGTCGGTAGGTCGTCATGGTCATATTTCTTGGGAACTTTGCCTTTAGTCGCTCTTCTTTGTCGCTCAAGTCCCCCTCTCCCGCCGTGGATATAGCCTCAGCAACATATTTGACGTTGTTAATTACAAAATCGACCTCTGGATCTGCCTCAGTCGCTTCTTTTAAAGAGAAAATTAAAAATGTATCTGCTTCTAAAGACATGATTACCTCCATTTATTGACCTGAATAGATACCATCTTGGGATGGCTTAAACTCTTTTTCGGCCAAGCCATCTACTCCACAATCAATCCTTAATAAGATGAGTAGAAAGAATGTGAATATTGCACCTTTTAAGAAAACATCAATTATATCCATGCTTTATTAAGCTCTCTTTTGTGGTGAATCAATATCACGGATCATGTTTAAAACAATCTCATACGCTTCATGGCTACCAGCCCAGTAACCGTTAGGGTCGCCCTCTGCATCACGGCGTAGACTCACACGCGCAAATTGCGCATCGATACGACCTTTAAGCTCAACCAGTGGCCCACCATTGCACTGCAGTTCATCCAGCGGGTGATTAGATAGCTCAGCCTCCAAATCATCCAACTCACACAACATAAAAGAAACGCCGTGTAGATCCTTTTCCAAGTCTCCTACACTGATTTGCTGAGCCTTTTCCCAACCCTTGCCGTTACGGTAATCAGCGTATAAAACACCCTGTACATTTTTATAAAAAATCGAAGCGCATTTGTTTTTGCTGATCGCCATATAGCGTGAATCGCTCGGACGTTTCTTGAACATCCTGTTTAGAGCGTTTGCGCCGTGTAGGTTGATTGCTGTCTTTGCTGTTTGCTTTGATGTATTCATCTTTGTTTCTTCTATCACCCGTTTGCAGATACACCCAGTCGTCCGTAAAGTTGTCTAGGTGATGTTGCATTAGCTTGGCCGACCTGCTTGGTTTAAAAATTCGTACTCACTTAACTGTGTCTCAGATGCATTCTGTTGCTCCGATACTCTCTGAATATCTTCAAGCAACGTTTGTGCAATGCCCTTAAACTCGCCAACAGCACCCACACCAATCACAGCAACACGGCCCAATAAAATCTTGTACATAAGATCGACATAAAGTTGATCTGAAGACTCTTGGCCCGCAACTTCTGTTCTACGGTTCAATATCGGCTGAATAAATCCATCCGCGATTTGTTCGGCTATCTCTGTCGGCTCGGCATGTATATTTAGATTACAGTTCACATCAGTTTTCACTTTTTAAACCCGCCTCATGTATTTCACGGGCCGTTCTGCCCGATAGAATAAAGATACGGCATGTAATCTCACGCTCTATATCAATATTCCTGTCCTTTGCATCCCACTGGTGAAGCCAGATACGGTTAATAAAATCACTTTGCAGTGCTTTGACATACTCAAAGAAGATGTAAGCACGGCGCGAATCTCCGTAATGAAAATTGCGCCAGATGCCATATGCATGCTTAATACTCGAATTGTCTTGAGCTTGGGCCAAGATCCCAAACAAGCAGAAGGCAAACCCCACAAAATCATCCTGAAATTTGCCGTCTACGTGCTCTAAATGGGTGTAACGCGGGTCATGTGCCTGATACTTAGTACATAGCTCTATAAAGCTATTTAGACGTTCTATTTCGCTTAACGACATGGCCCACCCCAAAAGTACATCTTGTTATCGGTAGATGATTATTTGCACCGTCCCGAAACTTATGTCCCAGCTGTACACAATCTTTTAACTTCTGGTATGACATGAATACATCACCATTCATCACACCATATTCAAAATCACGGCGCTTACATGAAGCGCAAACACCATGATCGGTCTTAGCGGTTACTTGTTTGCATAGGGTGCAACGTAAATAACCGCTATAAACAATAATTGGTTTCATCATAATGCCTTTAGCGCATAGATTTTCTATCAGCCATTCTTTTACGTATAAAAAACGGATAACTATGCGCTATAACGGTCATAACCAATACCACCAGACGTAATGTGAGCCAATCCACGGTCTGAAACAGTCTGTCCAATGCCCACATCGGTCGGCGCACTACTTTTCGCTTGCGCCGTGGTATTTCGGCCAATCTTGGAAAGTTCCGCTGTGACCTTTGGCACCTGAATAGGGGCCATACCGCTATTCGCTGGCCGTTGAAATAATGGAACCTCTTGGGGCTTTGCCTTGGCCGTATTAATGGGCTTTTCCTCTGGCTTAATCCATTTTTTACGGTGGGCTTGGAACTGTGGCGCTCGTACCGCCTCACCCTTATCAATCACCCCATTGCCGTCGGTATCCCACACCCGATTTAATTCATATGCCTTACTGCCCCTTTTATAACCATAACCAGCCACGGCGGTATATGCATCGGCCAATGAGCGTTTTTTTGTGCCGTCGAAACCACGGTCTTTATAGTATCTCTCGACGTACTTCATCTGTTCATCAAACGATAAAGCACCGAACTGGTCACGCGACATCCCGTAATAGCTCCCAGCCTTGCCACCAGTACCCGCCATAAACTGAATCAACCCCGTCGCACTGGACTTAGGGTTTCTAATTTTAGGGCTAAACGTCCCCTTGGTTTCAAATGAAATAATTGAAGCCAAATCGTTTTCATCGACACCAATATTTTTAGCCACACGGGAAATGGATTTCTGCTTATCCGCTGACAGTGAGCCAACCTTGGTCACTGGGCCACCATCGCCACCACTAGAACTACTATCACCCCCGCCAAACCAGTTACGCACAGACTGACCAAAACCATAGGCTTTCTCACCTAGACGGTATGGGATGCCTGTAACTGGATTTGTCTTCAGCACACCCTTAACCAGCTCTTTAAACATGGTCGGTAAGTCGGCCGTTCTGAGTTCATCAACCCATTTACCCACCTTATTACCAAAGATACCACCCAGATAGTGACCTAACCCAGCACCACCAATAGCACCCACTGGCCCAAGGAATGCCCCTAGTACACCGCCGACCGTTGTGCCGATGACTTCGCCCAGCCCTTTACCCTTGCCCGCCGTGTCTAGGCCGTTCCAATCCTTCGCTAAAGATGCACCACCAAACAAAGCACCAAGCAACGGTAAACGCTTTAAACCAGCCTTACCCAGCCCACCCAATAGCCCCAAGGCACCACGGCCACCAAGTAAACCACCTAGCCCACCGCCACTATTGGCCCGAACCGCATCAATTAAGCGCTTCAGTAGATTATTGCGCTGTTTATCGTTCCGCTGTTGCTCTTTATTAGCATCAATCTGTTCTTTAGGGAGTAATTCATCACCACGGCGCTTTTTAAGGCGACCACGGAACAAACCAATCGCACGGGCACCCATACCACCAAAGACACGGCCAACGGGTGAAACAACGTCTTTTACTTCACGTAAAGCATCAATGGTCGGATCTACCCCTGAAACATCGACACCGCCATTACCTGACATGAAGTCCTTGGCCTTGCCAATGAAATCAAAGAATGAACGGCTTTCTTTTGCACCCCCAGCACCAAGAAAACGCCCCTTAGAGTCACGCTCCCGCGCTTGTTCTGAACGCTCTCTGGTGCCAGATACACCACCTAACCGACCTGAAGGCTCAGTACCAAGCCCCTGCGCCGTGTTCTTGACCTTTTCGACCGCTTTTGCCAAGCTCTCAGATGCATCAACCACCTTGCGTACAGCAACAGCCTCTTTACTGGTCGCATCTACCGACTTGCCATGACGGTTTTGTCTATCCAAATCAGATTTATTCACCTTGGCTCGTTCTTCAGCCGTGGCTTTCAGTTCTGTCATGGTGTTTTTGAGAAAATCTAGGATTTGCTTTGTTGTGTCGTTGGTCTGATTCACGCCGTCGGCAATTTCTTTTGCGCGACGCTCCCCAATAATGAACCCGCCTGAATCGAAGTTAATAGCCATAGTTCGTCCAAATAAATAACCTTCGGGCAAATTATCCGCCGTCTGGCACCCTGTATTTTTTGAGTATTCCTATGAAAAGTGTGTGGCCGACTGCCACCCACTTGGCAGACAAAAAAAATCCGATTGCTCTCTCCCAAAAGCAATCGGACACCCAAATCGGGCTAAGTTACTCCACCTCTATAACCTCAGCGTCTTCTATATCAGCCTCAGCCATGCGTTTTTTCATTTCTTCATTCACATCTGATTGAAGCCCACCAGATTCAATGTAACGCTTACGCTCAGCAATACGTTCTTTCTCTTGGCGCAATTTCTCTCTCTGCGCTTCAAACGCCGTGTTATCGTCCATTGCGACCGCTTTACTGGTTTCACCCGCTTTTTGAAGGTCTTCAATGGTTACGCCGTATAGAGACAATTCAAACTTCAATGCCTCACGGCGGTTAAATGAAAGCTCATTAAAGATGGACGCAACATGGCCCAGTTTCTTCATTTTCTCTTTGAGAAAGTCTGCCCCAGCCTCTCCCATCACTTGCCGAAACTGTGTTGAGTTTAATAACTGGAAATTTAACGCCAGTTCATCGGATAGGATGTCCGAAAAGTCATTCATGATGGACATGCGCTTACGGGCTTTAAGAATCACCTCAGCCATGTTTCTGCGCTTGATTTGGGATGTCATAAGTAGATTTTTGATGGCGCGTTTTTCACTATCAATAATTTCCGTCATCACGTCAAAATCTAGTAGCTCACCTTCATCTTCTTGCGACTCTTCGTCTGCATCCTCTTCATTTTTATGCTGTTTTATTTTTTTATCTTTATGGTCGTAGATGACTATATGCGGGTCATTCACAAGCCGATTGACGCTCTGTTTAAGTTTTTTTAACTCAGCGTCATTCTTCTGGACTAGCGCATCAGCACGCGCCCAGTTCCCCGCCTTTGCCTTGGCACTGACTGCCTGTGCTGACGGAAAGTCGGCGCATTGCAACTCATTCTCAACTAGCTCACGTAAACGCTTATAACTTAGCTTTGGATGGGACTCGTATATATTTTGAACACACATCCAGAACTCTTCTGAAAATGTCTCATTAAACTGTCTATCACCCTCTGAAATAGCTCTTTTCCAGCCTTCAGACTTTGCACGGCGCTCGACCGTTCGTTGGGATGGAAATTTTTCAAGGGCAAATTCAGCCATTAAAATGGCTTTTATTTTTTCGTATGGGTGTTTGTATTTAGACTCATAAAGCGTGCGAATTTCCGCCCATAGATTTGTGTCATGGCGTTTACTTATAACGTCCGCATCCGCATTTTTTGGCATAATTACAGCTTATTCGTTTTAACTTCTTGCACAGACATGGTTAAGCGACGATTAGAGCCTTCGTCACTGCTTTCAAGCTGGGACATAGATGCAACGTCAATTAGGCGCATTTGACGCGCAAAAAACTTATCGAAATTAATAATCTGGGCTTTTAGGTCTTGGACAGCTTCAACTATGTCCTTATTCTCAGCACACCACATCAAATCATGAGAACGCTTGTCCACAAGCTCTACAACATGCTTGGCCTGACTCTTTAAAACCTCACCTTGGAATGAAGGTAGCGACTGAATAGCCCTAGACATGGTTAAACAAATATTGTCCGTCGCCTCAAGCACGGAACTACGCACCGATTGAAAAACAAGGCCAGCTGTTTTAGCCTCTAAATTTTCACGCTCGTAGTCATCCGAAAACCCTAATATGAAATCAGCACTTACGCCCAATGTTTTGCATACACGGTAAAGGGTGATTAATTCAATGCGCTTATTGCCAGATTCAAGCTCAGATACACGGTTAGCGTGTTTTTGGTTATTCTCATACCCCCAGACATCATCTTGCAATTGCGCACGGGTCGTACCATTGATTTCACGTGCAAGCTTACAATTGTGGCCCACCACTTGAAATAACTCTTTTTCTTCAGCTTCTTTCAATCGTTTACTCATGCTACTTGAATCCCCAAGTATTTTAATAATTCACTTAATGCATGTTGATCACTACGGCAAATAACAACCTTGTGACCTTCGGCCCGCAAAATTGGGATTAAATGACGTTGTGAGTCGGTTAAATCCCCTTTTTCCGTTTTCATTTCGATATACAAGCTATGCCACGGCGGAACCGCCACAAAACAATGTAAATCTGGGACACCAGCCTTCACGCCCTCTTTTTTCAGGTTACTGGCCGTTCTCTTGGTACGAAATCCACCATTAGGGACTGCATACACAAAATCTCGAAGGGTACGGCCCTTGTATGGGATTAACTCAATCGTCTCAATAAAACTCTTTTGCAAATCCGACTCAGAAACCTTGCCACTCTCAACCTTTTTAAATTGCGCTGTGGTCATACTGGTGCTTTTAGGGCTTTTTTTGGCCTTTTCGATACCATCTAGCGTCCATCCACCGCGACCGCCTCTAATTGCCATAAAAACACCCTGATCTATTCCCTAAAGAATAGAATACAACAGATGATATTCTCATTTACGCATTAATTTAATATATATCCCCATTTTTTATACAATTACGGGGTGAATTATTTGTTTATTCCCCCCTGAATACAAAAAAACGGCATATTTGCCGTTTTTCCTTGTCTGGAAGGTCTTTACACGCTTAGGCTATTTATTAGCCTTCGCCTTACCCCCAATTCAATTAGATGCTTTATTCTGTTTTTCCCATACAGAAAGTTTCTCTCTGGCCCGTGCTTGTACAGCTTGTGACTCAAGTATACTTTTGCGGTGCTCTTCTACTGTCTCAGGGAACGGCATATAACGCTCTGTAAAAAAATGCTCAGCGCTTTCATACATGGGCCAAGTTGTTTCCCCCGCCATATCCAAATAATCCTCTAAGCGCTCTTTCACCTTTAACGGATCTGTTTCAATCGAAGCACAAGCCATAGCGACCACGGCGTTATGATGATTTGCTACACCCTGACAATATTTGATCTCTTTCAGGCCCATCATGTAATTAAAACCCTTAACTACGTCTGGCGACATTTCTAATGGCTTATCTTCACCAGATGCCTTCTGGATCTGTTTAAGAATGCTGTCATACCAAGCCCAGCGCTCTTGATAGCTCATTTTGATCAATATAGCTGGGGTATCATCTTCTAATGCGAATTTAGGCATTTGCTTTATCCTCTTCCTTCTTAACCAAGGCCTCCCATTGATACATCTGGAAAGTTGAACCCATCAATGCATCACAGTGAGGGCAACGCTTGCCACCACCTCTTAGCGACCACTTATACGCATCAAAATACCCACTACAAAAACCACAACGAACTTCATAATAGGATTTACCATGATCTGAATGATCGCCGACAACTACCCCATTTGATTCAACAACACCATCCGCTAAACGCTTTTCCGCATGGTCATAAATATCATCGAAACGGATTTTTTTAATTTTCTTTGCTTTCATCAACCTTTACCCCTTTGTCTGCATTACCTGTACGCAAATCTTCAATAAATTCAGCCAAATTATTAGCGGGAACCACAATAGCATCCATAACAAACTCATTGGCCCGCTGTGATTCAATAGCAATCCAAGATTGAATATCATCAAACTTTTGTTTTAAATCCGACTCTCTCAGTTTTGAGAAACCAAGATCGGCAGATAAACCATTTTTTTCTTTACGGGCCAGCGCTTCACATTTCGACCAAGCGCCCAAGTAGAATACCCATGCCGTATTTAATGTCACTAATGCATTTAACAATAGTGGATATACGCTTTCTGGAAGACCCACACTTGAGATAGACCATTCCCCTTCCTTTGGTAAATAGGTAAAATGAGCAAAATGACCACCACCAGCAATCCAAAGCTTTTTAAACTCTTCTAATTTACACCCTATTTGCGCCTCACCAGTGTTTAGAGCTTCATGAATGGCTAACCCGTTACCTTCTTGCCACTTCTTACGCTCATACAGCTCACCAAGCACACAAGCCTTAGAAATCAACATTTCTAATTCTTCACTCTCAGAATTATCCAATAAGTGCTCTTCAATAAAACCATCCCTAGCCTTATCAATATCACTATCAATGCTATCAGTGTCCGCGTCGGTTACAGCACTCTGTCCATATACGCTACGTGCTTGCTCCAAAGCCTCTTTTTTAATGGCTTGGGCAAATTCATAAACATATGGGTTTAAATCCATATGTCCGCCTAGTTGCTCTTTAAGTGTGAAGCCATTTGCCAAGGCAATTTCTTTAATTTGTGAATTTTCCATTAGTCTTATGCTCCACGCACTTGAATGACAAAACTGCGCAACTGTGACAAAACTGAATCAAGCTGGTTTAGGGGAACGTCTTGAAACATTTGAGCCAATACGCAACCCGCAACACTTCCCATAAAATGAGTTGCTTCAAGATTATTTTGTTCTGCGATTTCATTCACAGCTTGCAGAAAATATGTATTACAAAAGGCAGTAGCCAATTCAGCGCCACTTTCAGCAATCAACCCTAATGGCTCAATGTGATTGATCACTAGCATGTTCTTTTCACTCATGGCTGTTTACCCCCTTGATCTATCCACTCTTTCATCGCTTTATTTTGGTTCCGTAGCTCAGTGACATTTACATTCATTTGCCCCTGACCTTTAATTTTCTCTAAAACCTGATTTGTTGCGTCCTTCATGTTCTCCGCACACACTCGACCAGTAACAAGCCGACTACCACCAATAGCCTTAAAGCTATAAATCTTTTTACCGATCATTATTTTTCACTCTCACTTTTTTTCACTTCAATGCGCTGTTTAAGCTCTTCTATAGACGTTTTCAGCTCTGGCCCACCATCGGCACCACAAACAAGGCAGTGCGTATAAATACCCATCCCATCTTCATCTGGGGTGAAATTCTCAGGTAACGGCGCTTTTTCTGCTTCAGCGTCCAGCGCTGATTTATGCGGGGCCAATCCGTAATACGGAAATACCGTGTCATCATCACCGTTAAAACAGTGCTCACAGTATTGAGTCTTCACTTACTCTTCACTCCGCATAGGGCAAATGATCCCGTGTACACGGTCATTGATTTCAATGTACACATTGCCATTTGTTGAAGTTGGGTAAATACGCGGTGCTGGCATTTTTAGATAAATGGCAGATGCTTTGTGAAACACCATCAAGAAATCAAAATTTAACAATGGAAATTGCTTTGACTCATAGCTTTCAGGCTTTGGCATATCCACTTTTTTTATATCTGGGAACTTACCTTCTAATGGCTTAAAAAGCTCATAACAGTCATAGTGATGCAATAGCCAAAATTCAGAACTGACTTGGCTTAAATTCACTAAAAAATCACGTTTAGTCCCAAGCTTGGCAATAAAGGACTTCACCACGGCGCTAGGAATAAGAACATCAAACCCGACGGCCTCTGGTTCATCACAGATTAAAACCATATGCCCATTCGTCGCACAAACTAAGCCATGCCCGACTTGAACAGACTGTAGGTATGATCTGGGATCACTTTTCGCTGAAAACAGAAGGCAAGCCCGTAGGTCGTCATATCTCAACGTATACGTTGCTAATAAATCCATATCACAACCCTATATAACCAAGTTCTTTCATACGGGTACGCAAGGTACCGCGATTCACCCCCAAGGCTTCAGCAATTCGAGTCTGATTATTGCCATATACAGCCATACATCCTTGAATCAAAATATCTTCAAGTTGACTTAATAACAGTCCACGTACAGCACCATCATTTTCTTGAATAAAGCGCGTGAAAACAGCTGGATCTACTTGAATTAAAGGCGTAGCTACTTTTTGAGCCATGTTGAAACTTTCCCAATTTTTATTGAACTGATTGAACGACAGAATCGGCGAACTTTTGAAAACGATTGCCTAGTTCCCACGGATTAAAACCACTTTCCAAAGCCATTTCTCGTGTACGTGATGACACGATAGGCTTAGGCGTAACATCCATAATTTTGAATAAATGAACATTTAGAAATTCAGCTATAGCAATAGCCTCGAAACACCGCATTTCACGAACTCCATCCTCAATACGGATATAGCTATTTCGACTGATATTGAGATAGCGGGCCAGCTCTGACGCGCTGATATGTTTTGATACTCGTATTGCTTTAATGCGTGCTCCACGCTGAATACGTTTTTCTGGACTGTCCATAGCCATTATTTATCAGCCTTTTTCAAAGTTTTTTTAACTTCAAATTCCAGATGACCCAGAAAAATCGAAAAACCAATCATGAGTGACACAACCAAAAGGCTTGCTATCCAAGACGCAATACTTGGGTTTTTATAAAAAGCTGTAGTGACCTTTAAAACAGCCAACAAGAAATTAATTGTTAAAACCCAAACCAACACATCAGCCCAAAGTGATTCATTAACTTTCATATTCTCTCTAAGCATAAAAAAGCCCTATAATTATTCCTGACTGAGTATAATATTCAATCTATACTATTCGCAATAGAATAATTAAGGAATAGGCAAAAAAAATGCCCTTTACTGAGGGCATATCTGAAATTCACTGCGCTATCGATCTATGACATTAACAATTGACTGCAGTTCATCAAGATTAATAAATTCATCGGCTAGGTTTTCATTTAGACATGCTGAAGACAACCACATGCGCCCACCAAACACAGAATATTCAGCGAACTCATTGCATCCAGTGCGATAATATTTACCTGATAAGTAATTGAAATACCTACTCCCCTCTGGCCGTGCTTCTAATATTGTCTTCACAGCATCCACCCCGATCACTTCAAATGGATAGCTATGCGATGCTTTCTGTCTGAACTCACCTACTCCAAACACATAATTTTCGCGCTTAAAGTCATCCCATGGGCGATTTAACGACAACATTGGCACAAAGGCATCTAAATATCGAATGTAACGCTCTACGGGCTTTCTATAGGCCTCTCCAATGTATTTTTCATCCCTATAGAAGATAGGATGGCCCATGTTCATACGGAAATCTGTTGCTTGTTTCGGAATAAGGCCCATCACACTTAAAGTAAGCTCTCTATCCGCCAGCAACATATCTAGCTCTTCATCAAAGATCGTCATTGTTTTACCCGTTTTACCTTCCCTTTGCATGCAGGGAATTGATTCACTAATTGCAAAATAACGTCATCTGCACCACGGCCACTTAACAGCCCAGTCTTTGGCACATGCATTCCTTTCGGGGCGAACGTGATTTCATAAGAAAATTGATAAGTTTGAGTGTGAATATCTTGTGTATATGTACTCATTTTATCCCCAGTTTGAATAGTAGCCATTCCAAAGGGAATAGCTACAGCGTTTTTTTATATGTAGTTTTAACTACGCCATGTGCTTGGTAACAGAATTAATCGTCTTAAGGCTCTTTGTCACCAGATTGTATTTATAGACTGGGATACCCACATCCCCCAAAGCATCAATACCCCCCAATAATTCAGGCTCCAATAAGCAATAAACTTCATCGATATTCAGGTCGATTAATTTTGGCGCACAATTTGGGCACGGCGCACTATGCGCAAAACTGATTATCTGGCCCACTTGGTTACGTTCTTTTCGCGGAACATTCAATGAGGCAAAGAAAGTTGCATGAATATGCGGATCATTCTTATCGCATACATGGCTTTTACACATATCATTAAACTTAGTATCAAAACCAATAGATAAAATTCTGTATTTATCCCCATCACGACGGCAAATCACCGCACTATCTTCATTGCCCGCATCGGCCTGTTGCTTAATCATATCGGCCAAGCCCATGATCTCAAGCAACGTATAAGACTTCTTTTGAACTTCATCGCTCAAATAAGCTTTAACATCGATTTTTTCATGGTTATACGAATGGTCACGGCGCTCATTTTCAATTTCACGGATCGCCTGTTTAATTCCTTCAACACCGTAACTAATAAGGCGATAGCGACTGTCCCCTTTTGATTTAGATAAATCACGGATCACATTCGACGATGTTTCAAGCTTTTCAGCCAACTTGCCAATGCGCCCCTGACCTTTACGGGTGAAACGTAAAAAGAACGGGAAAAACTTAATACATTCACGCTCAAGCGCTTCAATTTCGCTTTTCTTTCGCTCTACGGTATTCACCAGCTCAGCTGACATTCGATTTTCAAAAATCGTGTCATACAAATCTTTTTTATTTTTTCCCGTGGCCTTAGCCAATACCGTCATCCGACCACGGCGGGCACGTACCCATTTTTTGATTAGTTCAACGCGCAAAATGTTATTTTCAATACGCACAGTAGCACTTGCTTTCATGTTTGACCCTCTTGTTTTTAATTAAAACATTTCAATCTCTTCTGGACTGGTGCCAGCGCGATAACTGCCCCAGTCAAAATTCGCAATAATCACTCGATTCTTTTCAAAAAACCGATCAGCCGATCTAGCGCCAATCGCCAGCTTTAAATCATCATGCATAAGGTTTGATGTGATAATCGTCGGCAAACGACGCTTATACCGTTCATCAAGCAAATTCGCGTATAAATCCAATAAATGCGTATTTGTAGATGAAATCGTCCCAACATCATCAATCACCAAAATGCTTTTTTCAGCCAACCGCGCAATCATTGCTTTTTGCGTATCAGTGTTTGATTTCCAGATTGCTGTGAGCTGATTTAAAAGATTTGGCTCACTCACAAACTGCACCGATAAACGGCCCTTCAACCGAATATCACGCTCATCCTGTACACCATCGGCCAGCGCACGATTCAATACCGCCTGAAGTAGAATACTCGCGTACAAAGTCTTGCCCGTGCCCAAATTCCCAGACAACAAAATGTTCTTGGCACCTTCAGAATGACCTGTACTGATTAAATCCTTCACATACTGGATAAGCCGACCAACAATAAGTCGCTGTTTAGGGCTTCGCATATCATCCTGACCAGCAAAAGTCTGCCCAATATAATTTTCTGGAATGCCCGTTTTTTTAAGCTCTTCATTCACTGTCTGTTGAATGAGTGGTTTTAACTCAATATCTCTCTTCACCCCCACACAATCGGGGCAATGTCTTGCCATTTTTGCCATAAAGCGGGGCACTTCAATTAATTTTTCGCCGTGTGTATCGCACATTATGACAACTTCAACCAGCTCCGACTGGGATTGAATAGTTTGCTTTTCAATCGCCTTTTGTTCACTCTTCTTTAGATTCTCCGACTCACAGTGAGGACAAGCCATTGAAGGATCTGTGACAAATTTTATGTAATCACCGTGAAGTACACAGTGCATTGTCTTTTTGGTTTGCATATCAGCCCCCATTTTTAAAACCCTTCTAAGCTTTTCAGATAGTTTTCATCGGCTGGCTGAATAGGCTCAGGTATACCAGCATTCACTGGAAATGGATTACAGCCCGATTGCTGGCGCTGTATGCGCTGATTTAAGTCATTTTGCTTAGCAGACGCGGTTTTAGTTGCTGGCATTGGTATATCAAAACCAAGTGCTCTTAGACGGGCTATGTGCTTTGCATACTCTTGCTTGGTGTATTTCAAGCGATTCAAGTACACAATGAAATTATGCAGGCGCTTATGCTCAGGTAGGTGCTTGTATTTTTCATGTTGTTGATTGAAGTCAATCAAGAAACGATTCAATTGCTCTTGTGAAGTCAAAAAAGTGGATAGACCAGACATACCCAATTTGTACTGCAGTTGCGGGTTATCCAATTGCAGATGCCATTTTCTTAATAGCGTGCCTTGGTCTAATGGTTGCTCTTGATTTTCCTGATTACCAATCATGCTTTCATCCGCTTTATTACTACTAAGAATAGTATTTCTTGAATCATAGTTATTATTAGTGTCGCCTTTTCCGCTTACGGCTTTCCCGTTTGCGGTTGAGTTCACACTTTCAATTTTCACGGCGCTTTCATCCAGACCATCAAAGCCGAATAAGTCCATTTGCGGTGAAGGCTGAACATCCCCAGCGATTCCATCCAAATCTAAATCAGCGACCACCACACCTAGCGATTGCTCATAAATCTGGTAAGTCACTGTATCGAATTGCCCATTACTGGACTTAGATTGGATCATGCGTATATAGCCCGCCGTGATTAAACGGTCTATCATCCCGCGAATAGCGTCACGGCCCTCTATGCTCTTCTTAACGACGGCTTGAATACAAAGCCTATGATGATCCGACCAAGAAAGTAGCTGGCACATAAGGCCACGATCAGAATGCTTTATTGTGGTATCCCGCAATAGCTTATTGGTGACAAGCGTATAAGGATTTTGTCGATCATGCGGTGCCCGAAAAATATTTTTATCATTTTCAGGCGCGTTACTGGATAACACCGAACTAAAAATGTCGGCATTGGCTAGGCTAGTCATTGTTTATCCCTGATTTGAAAACATTTATGTAACTTTCGTCACATATTTGTTTAGTTTTTGTACACGTTTTAAAGCATCAGTTTTGCTTTTTAACACCTTGTTTTGCATATTTTTTTAAATCATAAAGGTATGCTTGATAATCAAAAAATATAGTCGTTGAAGGAATAGCCCCATTAGTAAAGATTTCAAGACGATGGGCCACCTCCAACGGTACCAACAGCGCCCCAGATAAATAGCGATTAATTGTCCCTTGAGAAACCTTTAAAACATCACCAGCATGTGTCTGATTTTTAAAAAAAATCTTATATGCGTTATTGAAATTTTTAATCGCTTTCTTACCCTCTTCTGGAACGACATCAATGAGCTTTTTTCTGGGTTCACCCTTGCGAATTTTAGTGTGCATTTTTCAAGTTCCTCTCCAAATTCTTTATTTTGGTTAGAATCGGATGCTATTCTCAAAAGAATAATTAATCAAGTTTTATCTTTATACTACCTAACCTTGGGCATTTGTTATTTATTCACTTATTTGCATAATTGTCCCAAATCTATGCTCGATAGATCATCGATTAATCAACTTTGGAGAAACAATTCATGAATGCACAGCCAGAAAATAACAGCAAAAACAATGATAACGTTTGGGAAAACATTAAAATCGAAGACGATAAGGCTGAGGGTGGGCAAATCATTTCTTACATTAAAAAAGGACGTGGACTACAGCGCACAAAGCGACCGCTTGGGGCCGTGCGCTTAGAACTTGTATTAGATGAACTCAAGATGTCTCAGTCTGAACTGGCTCGACGTATTGACTCAGGCCAATCAACCATTAGTAAAATTATCAGTGGTGAAACTCGTAACTCCCACCTACTTGAATCCATTGCCAAGGTGGTCGGAAAGAATAAGGACTGGTTAGCAGGGAATGATACAAACGATAAAAACATAGCAGTGATTAATAACAATTCTTTATTCATTGAGCAGTCACCATTCACTATCGTTAATCATTATTACCATGGCAAAGAAGGATTGGAGCTGTCCGACTTAGAACGTAAAGAAGCCAAAAGCATCATTATCGTTTCTAATGATCAAATTACGAATATTCAGAATCGTGAACTCCGTTTCATCATAGAGCCTGACCGTGCTATGTCCCCAGAAATCAAGGCTGGCGCTTGTGTAACTTTTGACACCTTAGACAAAAATATAACCAATGGCGATATGTTTGTAGTACAGACTGGGAACCAGATTTTTACTCGTTGTCTGTATGTACAGCCGAATAATTCAATTTTAATTCGTGCTAAAGAATCGGACTTCCCTGACTACACAATCTCTCGCAGTGAGGAAAGCTTTAGTATTCTGGGCCGTGTGGTGTATGTGACCAATAAAATATAAAAACCTCATTTGTACATTTTTTAACAAAAAAGTGGCTTTCTAAGTCACTTTTTTTTATGCCTTTTTTTGAATAGTTTGGCTGGATTTATTTAATTATCTATTCCCTATTGCATAATAACTATTCTCATGAGAATATTATTGCATCACAATGTTACTAGCCAGACATATGAAAACTTTATCAAATCATGAATTAAGTAATAAGCATGACTTATTACAAAAAGAGAATAGCAAAGTAGTTCACACTGCTTATGTGACAGATACAGCTAAACCCCTTATCGATCTAAACCAAGTTCACACAAAATTT
Organism: Acinetobacter sp. WCHA55; assembly: GCF_002165305.2. Classification (NCBI taxonomy): domain Bacteria; kingdom Pseudomonadati; phylum Pseudomonadota; class Gammaproteobacteria; order Moraxellales; family Moraxellaceae; genus Acinetobacter; species Acinetobacter sp. WCHA55. The sequence continues at coordinate 39,153 of NZ_CP032280.1, forward strand.
AGCGTAAAAGTCAAAGCCCATGACAAGGCGCTAAAAATACTAATGGTTTTGCTCTTTTCTTTCATTGGGGCAGTTATTTTCACGAAATTACTGGTACGCGCTATCGATATTGAGTCTGAGGCTCAGGAATACGTGTTGCTTGATTATAAAGATGACCTTAACAAAAAGATCTCTTTTGAAGCACCTCAGACAGACAAGGAATAAGCCATGAATAATCAAAATCAAAACAACCCGCAATCTGAAAAAAAAATGGTTTCTGTTGAATTGAAGCCAAATTCACCATGCAAAAATGATTTAGAAAATGGCCGTGAAGTGCTCTTGGGCATTCTCGCTATTACGCGCAGTATTCTCGACCAAGGGGGTATTGCGCAGACACACGACAACACACATCAGAAGTACAAGTACCGCAGTATTTACGATATTTACCGTGTTGTTACCCCGCTTATGGTTGCAAACCATATAACGTGTGTCGGGAATGTCGAATCTTCTACCGTATCTCAATATTTAAATAACAAAAATGAGATTACATTTAAGGCTGTTGTGCTAATTCGCTATACCATTACATCAGCCATAGATGGATCAAAGATTGAATTATGCAAAACTGGCGAAGCCAATGATAATGGCGACAAAGCTATCGTTAAGGCCCAAACTAGCGCGGATAAAGCACTTTATAGCCAGCTCTTTGCTATCCCTATTGAAAGCGATGAAGAGGCTAAAGAGTCTTTAGAAAAACGAAATAACCAAAACTATAACCAGCGTTCTTTCAATCAAAATAATAGCTATAGATCCAGCCAGCAAAATAACCGAAATCAGAACAACCAAGCTAATCGCCCAGTGAATAGTTTCCAGAATAATCACCAAGGGAATAACCAACAACACAATCAAGGGAATACTCAACAGCAAGCCCAAGTTGCAAATAAGCCGAAACCAGATTTCAACACCCCTGCTTCTTTAGAATTGAAAAACTATATTGACGAACAAATGAAGAAAGACGGCGTGCGCTTAATTGAAGTCCTCAAAAAGAAAGGTATATACATGCAGACCATTAAGGATGGCGTTCTCCGCCAAGTCTGGGATGAATATAAACAAGCAAAGAAAAACCCAGCTGAACCGATTGATTTTATTCAATCTGCCCCACCACAACATAAACACCACTAACCGCCTCACGGCGGTTTTTTTATGCATTGAACATAGGTAATTTTTTCTATATGATTGCTTTGTTCATTTAAACACTATGTTCATTTAAACACTGTGTTCATTTAAACAAATACTTTATAAATTGGGAAAACAACATGACTAAATATATTTCTGTTCTTCAGCTTAAAGGTGGAGTTGGAAAATCTACGCTTTCAGCATTTATGGCTGGGTATTTACTTAGCAAGGGTCATTCTGTACTGACTGTTGATGCAGACATGCAACAAGCCACGCTTACCTCTTGGACTACGCTTTTTGCTAATCATAAACATGCCAAAAACCACCAGCATGCAACCGCACACGACTTAGAAGAACTATTAAGCATTTTACAACTAGCTTGGGAGCAAGCGAAATTCGACTACGTTATTATCGACGCACCCCCACGGATCGCTGAAGTTATGCGTGCGCTTGTTTTCGCTTCAGACATAGTATTAATGCCACTTGCTATTTCATCCCCTGATATTTGGGCCATGGAAGATACTGTAAAAATCATTAAAAAAGCCATGGAAGAAAAACCCGACTTAAATGTGAAACTGGTTTTCAACCGCATGAAAGACACATCTAGTTATTTCAAGATCCGAAATGCTGTTATTGAAGACTTTGAACTGCCATACGTTCAACAAATTTTATCTGAATTTGAGTCATACAAAACAATCTTTGGAAAAGGCACCCATCCACTTGACTATCATCTAAAGAAACCAAAAGAACAATTTAATGCTTTTGCTAAAGAAGTCATGCAATCACTCTAAGGAACTATCTATGTCTAAAATCTCAACCAAAAAGCCAGAAACATCACCAGCTGAGCGTTTTGCTCAAGCAAAAAGCTTTGCCACTGGGGAAAAGCCTGACGTTAAAAAAGAAGAACGTGTGAGCTTGCGCCCATCTAAAAATGGAGTGGAAACTCGCCGTGAAAATTTTGACATCCCTATTGATCTTGGCGACGACTTGCGCCGTTTTATTATTGATTCACCAAAGTTCAAAAATAAGCGTGATTTTTTAATTCAATGCGTCCGCGATGGTTTAGCAAAGTATGGCGAAAAATAAGCAAGCTATTGGATACGTCCGTGTAAGTACCCAAAAGCAAGTCGATGAAGGTGTTTCTATTGAGGCCCAAGTAAATAAAATTAAAGCTTGGGCCAGTCTAAACGACTATGAAGTAATAGAAATTTTCATTGATGAAGGTATCAGCGGGAAAAACACGGTGAACCGCCCCCAGCTGAACCAAGCCCTTTCCATGCTTAAAAACGGCATGGCTTTTGTGTTTTATAGCCTATCCCGTGTAAGTCGTAATGTCGTGGACACCATCGGTATCGGTGAAACCATTCACAAGAAAGGTGCCGACATGGTGAGCCTTTCCGAAAAAATAGACACTACTGATTCATCTGGCCGTATGTTCTTTAACATTATGGCCGTGCTCAACCAGTTTGAACGTGACCAAATTTCTGATCGTACAAAACTAGCCATTAATCATAAGCGCTCTAACCTAAAAGTATTCTCACATACCCCTTATGGTTTTGATCGAAATGACGATGATTTAATACCAAACCCTATAGAGCAAGATAATATTCAAACCATGAAGAAATATCGTGAACTTGGATATGGAACTCGAAAAATAGCCACTCTTTTAAATAAAAGCGATATTAAAAGTAAGCACGGCGGTAAATGGTATTCAAAGACAGTGGAGCAAGTTTTAAATCGTGAAAAACTTTTAGAGGAAGTTGTTAAAAATGACCAATGAGTTAATAACTTTAAATAAACTTTCTATATTTAAAGAAAATAGTAACGGAAAGCCTGTATTTAAAACCCCCACAAAAAAACAATTAGACAGCAATTATATTGCGACAAATTTTGATAAATATAATTTGCGCCAGATTAATAAAATTATGGGCCATACAGACCTTATTCTTATTGAGCCAGATAGTGCCAGCCTAGAACAAATAAGCGTTATGTGCCAAAAGGCCAGACAGCGCCAATTTATCCCAGTATTTAAGAGCGCTGATTGCACCTTGGAAAATTTCAGCTCTATTTCATTCGGGGTTTTTGAGGGATCTAATCCAGATGGGAATGAACTATTTATGTTCGTTTACCTATCTCAATTAACCGACATCATGGATATTGAGGATGAACTAGAAAAGCCCCTCAACTTTTCATCGGACAATATTGTAGATGCCCTGAATGATATGTTCGCTACCTGTGCTGGTGCTGATTATCGTATTTCGTACACCATCAACCTGAAAAATAACCCCAGCCAAATCAAGATAGAAACAAATACACCTGAAATCCAAGACTAGGAACTAGCCATGAACAACAATGAACCAATTTTATCTTTATTCATCATTGGGGTATTTGTGCATGGGTAAGAAAGTTGAAGTACAGCCTGTTAAAATTGGAATTGACACAACCGTTCAAGTGCGACTAACAGAATTTGGATGGTCTTTGTATGAGGATTATTTATCAACACACAAGCGCCCTAAAACCGTGAATGGTTATCTAACAATGCCATTAGCAACATTAATGAATATCTTTGGCACACAATTAAGCACCCTGCCGTATGATGAACGATTTTCTGTTTTTGTAGACAATGAGATTATCTACAATATGCCTAATCTATTAGTGAGCAGATTAGCAGAACAAGTTGAAAGCGCTTATCACGCTAATCAGCAAAAAAAACTTGAGAAGTGGGCTAAGAGAATGCGTAGTTTCAAAGCGGGCGATAAAGTATCAACAACAGTAGGTGGAAATAGGGATGTGGTATGTACCTATGTTGGTTTAATTCATCATATGGGTAGCGAAGCCCACGAAATCAAAAGTGAAAATGGTCGCACATGTATCGTAGATTTCTTTGAACTAGACTATGCAAAGTAAACTTGAAAGAACACTGAAAAAAACTATCTTTTAACGTTAATTTTTATACTGCAAAAAACTATCTTTTAATGCTCAAGGCCCCTGAAAATAGGGGCTTTTGCTTGCTCAAAATTCGTATACAAACCATACTGCAAAAAACTATCTTTTATTGACTGAAGCCCCACCCAAAAAAAGGTTTTAACAGTACCTTTATCGAGTAAATCTATTCAAAAGCTAGTCTAAATATATAAGCCCCTGTAAAATGATTAATTTTCGTACATTTATACTTAAAAGATAGATTATTTATAAACTATCTCAATACTGCAAAAAACTATCTTTTAATGAGTTATCCACATGGGAAAAACTATCTTTTAAACTTTTTTATACTGCAAAAAACTATCTTTTAAGTTTGTGAAACCCTTACACAGCAAGGCTTTCAATGGGGTATAAAAGCATAGTTATATAAGCTTATTTTATTAAAAACATAAATTACTTTTTAAATTTGAATTTAAAACTCTATTTTTCACAGTAGAAAGACCATGTTTAAGCAACTGCTTTTTTCTTCGGTTTCTCTGAATAACCTAGGCGAATTAAATCTTCAGAAAAGGCTCTACATTTTTTATCGTCTCTAAGCACCTCCATTAAGCGCAATTCAAAGCTTTCTAGTGTCTCCCCTTGCTCAGCATAGGTTGAACCGAAAGCGTTGTCATACGCCAATTTACGCGCAAATAGAGCTATTTGACTTGGTGACAACTTAAATGTGTACTCTTTAGGCTCTACAATTGCCTTAATTACACGTTTTTGACTTATTTTAAACTGAATGTGTGTAATAGATCGGCCTGTTCTGAATTGCTCATACTTGATACTTAAATCAGACTTTGCATTGACTTCATCAACAGCCTTATCCAAGACATTTACTTTAAACAAGCTCATGGTCTTATATTCTTTTTCATTTAGACCAAGTTTTGCTCTCAAATCGTTAATTTCATATTTTTCAGTCTTACCAACTTCTAACCACTTCACAATCAGTTCATAGAGCCTAATGCTGTATTTGCTATCAAACGCGCTCACTTGGTCTAAATAATATTGCGTGAACTGTTCCTCAAGGCGACTGATCATTTTTATTACTTCCTCACTGAAGTAAACAACAACGGTACCGCTTGATTTCACGTAGGTAATACGATTCACCCAGCCCGCAATAGTAATAGCATCTTGATCCTTGTAACGATCACGATAGCTAAAATAACGTAGCTTCAGGGTTTTTGAGGCTGAAACAAGGCTTTTATACGCCGTGGTTTCTTCGACATTATATTGCTTGCTATAAGATAAAGCTTGGATCTCTACTGGGGTGCTGGGTGTTAGCTCCCCTAGCTCACGTGCTTGCACAATACCCATTAACATAAGACGTTGCTCAATTAGGGATAGATTGAAACTTGCATCAATGAGCGCGTTATCTTTTACGACCAGTTTATTTTTCATTTGATTGACATTGTTATAGAACTGGTGAAAACATTACCATAAAAGATAGCCTATATACAAACTATTTTCTATATACTGAAAAAAACTATCTTTTAATTATTCTGCTTAACAATATTTTCGTTTAAAAACATGGTCTTAATCTGTAAAAATTGCACCAAAAAAAATGCAAAAAAAAGCCCTTAAATAATTAATATATTCTTCTATTGATTAGAAATTATCTAACTATTCTTTATTGCGCATTTTTTAGCCTATGTTGAATAAGCACTCTTACGGTACTTCAAAAAAGGTTATTAAATTAAATACCTTAAAAAAATATTATCAATAGAATAAATATCTATTTTATAAACATTTTTACACATTTACGACTTTACACGGCGGGATTAAAGCCTTAAAATTACGGGACATTGTGAAAGATACCTTTATGGTTCTTATCCCTGTAGATAGTTATATAGCTTTATCCCAATTTAGCATTATAGAACTATCAACAACAAAACCCGCGACTATGGCTAGGCGCGGGTTTTGTCTTTCTGGGTGTTTATTTTAGAGAATAACAAACATTCATTTTGCCCTTAACTTGCTTTTCACACACCCATGCGCCGTCTTTGTATTTAGGTATTACTTTCTTGGTGTTCTTATCACGGAAATAACCCACTGAGTCCTCAAGGCTATCCGCGTCTTTCCCCATGACTTTCCAGCATTCGCCTAGCTCTTCACACATATTCGATTCTTCCATCAAAAATGTGCGCTTCCCCATGGTTAAGTGAACATAAGTACCACCAGCACCACCACCAGAATCTAACGTACATTTTTGTACTTGGTTAGCTCCATCGGCAATAAAACATTTTCGGATCTCTGACGGGTATTCATGCGCAAAAACTGAACCTGATAGCAAAACCCCCAATACAATTATGATTTTTCTCATTTTTTAGCCCCTTTTATAAAGAACGCTGAAAATATCAGAATTTTAATTTTAAGTCGAAAAAAAGCCCTATTAGATTTTAACCTTATAGGGCCTAAAAACTTACATTGCGGGCCAGTTTTGAACACCACAAGTATGAACTGTTGTTTTATTTTCTTGCGCAGGTGGATGTATAAAAAATTCTGGGTAAAGGTCATATCCAGCACTATTATCTTCAAGTGGTCGCATAGTTAAATCAAATGGTGACTTATAAGCTGAACCATCACTACCTTGTAATCTTTGTCCATAAACAAATAGAAAAACATTTCCACTTTGGCTGGCATAATTAAATTCAAATGGTATATCTATTTTAATTAAATCAGTATTTTCTTTAGAAAATAAATATTGATTTAAGAATATTTCCATAATATTTGAATAGTCTGGCATAGGTATTAAAAAGTCACCAGAAACGCTACCAAGTGGAGTGGTTAAGGTCATGTGCATACCAATCATATCGCCTACAGCCACATTTATATCAATATTATTGAAGTTAATAGTATTAGGCACACAATTATTAAACTCCCCGCCTCCTTGATTTATCCGCAACACCTGAACACTTGGCACCCCAGACGACAAAACATCTTGCACGGCCATGTAATGCGGGTTCGTTGGGTCATATCCAAGCTGGGCTTTAATGTTCTCATTGGTGATAGTCATAGGCTTGTCATAACGGCCACGGCGGAACTGGCCCGCAATCATCCCAATGACGGGATATGTCCCTGTACGACTGCTTCGGTCTTCTACGCCTTGGTATTGAATCCCAGACTCTTGGTCAATAATTGTGGTGATATTGGTCATGATCTTATTTCACGTTAAATAACATCAATTGTGGCGTAATAAAAAAAGCACACGGGGGGGAAATTCCTGTGCGCTTTATGAGATTTCATTCAAAAATTTAAACTATTCTGAATAGAATAGATAAAAAACGTAAACCGACGGGATGGTTGGTTTACGTTTAACTTAAAAAGATATGTGATTTTTTTGAAAAATGACTGAATTACATCATTTCTGGTTCAATAACCATTGGTACTGATGCACACATCACAACCTTCTGTAGAATAAGATCGCCTACGCCTGTGTAATCAAATCTTACTTTCCAGAACATTGCCGTCATACCTTCAGAACTTGGATCGATTAGTTCAAAGGGATGATCAACGTCATTAATAGTAAGTTTAAAACTATCTTTAACGGCTTTTTTCCAAACTGCTGGATCTTCACCAATAATCAATCCGTTATTTATAATGTAAGCGCCATATTGATAAGGAGGGGCTACTTGGCAAATTAGACTTGCTACAGCGCCTACACGTAACACCTGAACACTTGGCACCCCAGACGACAAAACATCTTGTACGGCCATATAATGCGGGTTCGTTGGGTCATATCCAAGCTGGGCTTTAATATTTTCATTGGTGATGGTCATAGGCTTGTCAAAACGTCCACGGCGGAACTGGCCTGTTATCATCCCAATGACGGGATATGTGCCTGTGCGACTGCTTCGGTCTTCTACGCCTTGATATTGAATCCCAGACTCTTGATCGATAATTGTGGTGATATTGGTCATGATCTTATTTCACGTTAAATAAAATCAATTGTGGCCCAATAAAAAAGACGCATTGGCCGTTATTCCTGTGCGTCTTTTTTTGTGTAGCTTTAGTTTGAATTAAAACAGCACATTCCAAGCTTTTGCATTAAGCGCAATGCGCTCATCTAGGCCATTGGCACCACCATTGACGATTTCAGCTACACGCTCAAAATCACCGAAATTCGCAAAACGACTACATTGGTTTCGCTCCCAAAACCAAAGCGCTGACTTCATTGCATACTCTGGTTGAACGATTAAATCTGGATTATCAAATAGCTTGGTACCAGCACCAATACCAACACTGCATAAGCGGTAATTATCTGCCCCAGTTAAGTGAATGGTGCCACCGCCACGATAGTTGAAGCCGTCATTAGTCTTTGGATTATTCCCCATACGTCCGCCATAAACGGTGTTAGCGATAGCCACTGGCCCACGGTTCGCAACAGCCTTTGCTGAAGCTAGGCTTTTAAAGTATTTAGGGAAAACCACTAGAAGGCGCTGTGGTGAGTAATTCATGTTCTCACGTAGCTCTTTAAACCCCTTAGATTCATGAATATTATTTGCCAAGAAAGCACATAAATCAGCTTTGGTTTTGATGTGGTATGTGGCGATATTCTGATTAATGTAATCAGCAAAACCAGATGCACAGTTTTTATAGATTTTTTTCAGCAATTCGTCTGTGACTTTAGGTGCTGGCATAAGGTGATTAAAGGCCGAAATTGAGCCAGTACCGATAATGCCGTCAATTGCCCCAAAATATACGCGGGCCGTGGCTAGAATCGTCTGAATCTCACGTAAAGGCTGTTTACTGCCCTTATACTCTTTTAATTTAATAAAGGCGCTATACGTCTTATTTCCGATAAGCCCGTCGATAGCGCCTGTATATAAACCGATTGTTTTTAACGTTTCTTGGATCTGTTTAAGTTCCGCATTCATGGATCACTTTTCCGATTAAATGTAATCAGTACATTTAAAAGGATTGGAAAAAGGTAATTTGTGAGTATTCCTGCTGACAATAAGCATGCAAAAAATATTGCCTTATCCGACTGTTCGATAATCAAACAAGCACCCGCCAGAAGTACACATATAGCCGACCAATTACGCTTGCAAGATTTAGTATCAAGTACACGATTAGGCAACCCAAGGGCAATAACAACAACAGTAACTAGGATAAAACCTAAGATCATTAAATTTGTCATGATTATTTCTCCTGATCACCAAAGCTTTTTACAATTTGCTTTACGTCATCTTCGGTCAAATTGGCCTTGCCCATCACAAACTTAATAATTCCAGCATGAACAAGGTGAATAATTGCAGGGGACACAAAGGAAATGCATGCTACCCAGATGATAATAACTGAGTGAATGTCTTTCTCTGTTGCGATGTAATAGATGAAGGCCAGAACACCGCCACCCATTGAAATTAAAAGCTTCAGCCACTTTGGGTATGGTTTAACGCCGTATTGTGGCGTTGGGTAGAAATACCCCACAACTGAGCCAATAATTAAAAAGAACATACTTGCAATAATAAGTAGAAAATAGCTGTAGGTCGTCGCCATATTACGCAAACTATCATTACTTAATACATTGTTATTTAATGTATTATTCGCACTCGCATACTCTGCAATGAAGGGCGTTGCTACGCTTAACATACACCCCATTAAATAACACAACCGACCAATCACTTTTATCATTACAAAACGCTCTTATTTAACTGTTTTGGTTTTCGCCTGTTAATTCTTCAGCAAATTGCAGACATTTTTTAACAATTGAATAACACTTAGCTTTATTTGATCATCATTTTGCTTATAGGGTTTCTTGATATTCCAAGGGCCTTTTTTATAGAAATCATCAAGCAACCAGTAAGGCATATCCAAAACCCGATCAAATGACACATCAGCATCAATACTAAACCGCTGTATTGTTTCTAGTTGCGTTTGATAAGATAGCTTTGCAGTATCCCGTGAATGCAATTTCAGGGCGAAATCGTACTGGCGCATCATCTGTACCTCTTTTACTGGTGCGCTCTAAGACAATGCCCTTGTCGAATGCAATATTGACCAAATGCACTTGATCACCTTGCAACATATGGTACTGGGCCATAAGGTCGTTAAATTCCTCTTTTTCAAGATTTTCAAGCAATGTCATGCGGGATTTAATCATTCTCCCGCAAAATTCAATTGAAGTCGGCATATCAATAGGCGGAAGCTTGTCACAACCAATCGTGATTGCCATAGCGCCCAAGATCCAATCATTGGTATCTGTACAGCCCATTTCCAAGGCCTCAACCTCAATACCATTTAAGTGGCGAATACTCACACCATTGTCATTAAAAATACGCTCTCGACTGAAATCCTTTAGTTCCCCACTTAAAAAATCAGAAACCACGATATTGGTATTTAAATCATTTTGATCACGGGTAAGGTCTAAATAATTTAAAAAAAGTGCATAGCGCTCTTCTGCAGTCAAATGGCGAACGTTGATCGCCTTCTTTGTCTTTGGATCTGCAGTATCCCCGACAATCGTGGTTAAAATTTGGGATAGCTGGCGCTCAAAAAAATTGGTCGGCATTTTTGCGATAGCCAAAACATCCCGCATATAAATATCTTGTAAGCGATAGTCAATGTCGGCTACTGAAATGATTTGAAATGGCATAGATCACCCATAAATTGAATTAATGTTTTCAGCATCCCAAGCGGTACGCGATAAAAATTGAACTTGAACCTGTAGGCCCATACGATTGCCGTCCGCGTCCATAGGAACCACCAAGGGTTCACTAACGTTCGCTATAAGCATGGGTAGGTATTTTTTCTTGCCGTAGTACAAGGCCACATACGGCGGAACCTTAGACGGGAAAAGAGACGTTAGAGACTTGTTTTCGGCCACACTTGCAACCAAGCTCCCCTCTTCTAGTTTTTGAGGCAGTGCCCATTGTTTTAATAATTTAAGCTGATCTTCGACTTCAGTTTTTGCACTGCGCCAAGCACTAAATAACAGTGTCATATTGATTGTCACGGGCATGGTCGCCGTGAAAATTTGCGTAGAGTTTGTTTTGGTTAAATTACTTCGACCTTCCAAGGCGTTTAATGTTTCTTTGTTATCTGAACCAAGCTCAACCCCAAAGACATTCGTTGCCACTGAGTCCAATGTATTCACCCAGTCCCCAGACTGAAGCATGCCCATTAATGTCGGTAGGCGGTGCTCTGGATTAGAGTTATCAAATGGTGATGAATACTGGCTATCAATAGACAAATCACCATCTACAGCAACAGCAATAATCTGCTCCCCGCTGGTTGCACCACTGTCGTCTTTTGCAGGGTTCCCCTCTTTATCACATAATCGGATACGCGCCTGAAAAACGTCGCTGAGTTTCCCCCAATCCGTTCGATTATTGTATTGAACGGCTGGCTCTGGTGAGTTATTCACTCTTAGCTCATTAGCCATAAAAAAGCCCTATATCTGTATAGGGCTTATCTTGGGCTTTTCAGAAATAGGCTTTTTTCATTATTCCTGAGTCATTTCTACTAGATCCACGGCGTAGAACGACCTTCATAGAGTTATGATTCTCAAATCTGAGCATCATAACTTTGCTTAATTAAACATATTGTTCAAATGAACAATATGTTTAAATGTTCAAAAAAATGACTTATTACCACCAATTAACCGCTTAACCTCTTCATCCGCCTCACTCTGGGTAGGGTAAGAACTCAAGCATATCCACTTCTTTGCAGGGTTAAAAAACCCAACTTCCCAAAAAGCGCCGTGTTTTTGTGCTTCAAATTTCACGCCTCTGCATCCTCAGAAGTCTTAGATATTGATAGAATCTTTTCTAAAGCCAAGTCCAAAGTATCGAACTCGAATAACTTGTTTTTTATGCGCCATGATGGAAGTTCTAACGCATACTTATTTGTTACTTTGGAGAAAGTTAGCTCCGCATTAAAATGATCGTCATTAATCAGATTTCTAACAGTAATACGCTGTTTATTTTCCCTAAAATCAAACTTTAAGTGACTAAAAAGAAATTTAACCTGTTCCTTCCTCTTTAAAAACTCTTCACGTGTATCGGCTTTAAACTCAATATAGAAACAATGCTGTCGGGTATAATTATTATAATGTCCCGTTAGATTTAGGTCATGTTGTGACAACACATCTTGTCGGTACACGTACACCAGTTTTGTTTCGTTTCCTCTGTAATTAAAGATTAACGGCCAATCAACTTCGCTACCCAAACTCTCAATATAGTCATGGTCGCGCTGGTATTGAAGTTGATATAAATAATTTTCAGCTTGATCTAGGTTTTTTTTAGCCGTGCTAATAGCATTTTTAAGCTTAATTACCTTTTTCACAGCTCGTTTGAGCTGGCTTTGCAACTGCTTATTTTGTTTAGTTTTCATATCAATCCCCTTGGCTCTTATCGTCGCATTCTTCACACATATCACTCTGAGTATGCTCATTAAACACGCGTACACCTCTCTCCTTCCAAGTGTCACACCACTCACAGCAGAAAATACGCTCTTCAAGTTCTTTTAAAAATTCACTGGAATGCTTTAGCGCTGGGTCTAGGCCCAGTTCTTTTAAGTTACTCTCCAATGCCTTGGAAAAAGTTTCTTCTGATCCATCCAAATTTTCGGCCAAAGTGGTGTATTGCTCTTGCGTCGGCATAACAAGGTTTACTGTAACGCTCTCTACTTTTTCAGCCTCAGAAACCGATATACTCCCAGCCAAGTGGCTGAACACCTTATATTTCTCAATATAGGTCGCTTCTACACAATCCTGACCATTATTAAAAGTAACCAAATACGAATCACCATCGACAAAATTCATCTTTATTTCCCCTACTTTTTAATCCTGTCACACCATTCAACAAAGGCCTCTAAGATCGGCTTAACCGCACCATTATCAGCCCATCCCGCAAAACCGATCTCACCACCTTTGTTAAAACTAATCGCCTCACGATTACCAAAATAATAAGCCTGACAGCCGATATAAGCATGACTTAACCCTGCACTATTTCCGTGATATTTGGTCTTTCGATTACACTTATAACTTCCATCAAATCTAGCGCTTTTGATTAGTTTCTCATTCACCATTTTGCGCAATAAATCAAACTTATACTTTGTAATATCGCTATAACTTAGGCCACACCTTACAAAGTAATCACGGGCTTGGTCACGGGTAATCCAAAGCCCTGTATCACCGTATTCCTGTTGAATGAGCGTATCCAATTTATTCGCACGCTCCACATCCCCATTCGCACGGCAATTAAAGGCCTCTTGGCTCATTTTATTGCGACGATCATAGGTGTTATTTTTCTTTCTTGGACAGTGAGGCGGGGACAAATACAAATTAAACGCCCCTTCATTTGCTCGGTAATATTTGCCAGTAATTACCCACCACATATTACTTTTGTTGTAGCGGGCAATACCGACTTTTAAGCGACCTTTATGATCATAAAACCAAACACGATCACCATTAGAAATGGTTTTTTTATCTGCGCTCTGAGTATTACAAGATGAAACCAATCCATCATCATGCGGGCCATCATATTGCACTAACCACTGTGTCGTAGTCATGCCACCCAGTCCAATCTTTTTCTCCACACGCTCAAGGTCTTGAGTGATGTAAAACTTATCCTGAAGGAATTGAGTAATACGATTCATGGTGCGCACCATCTCTAGGCGCATAAGAAAGGGCATAAGATTAACTTTATCCCACTCATAGCGCCCACCGCTGTCGGGTCGTCTTGGCGCATTCACGTTTTGAAAAAAATGAACCTCAATAGATCCTGATTTCTCAATAACATCCAATCTCAAGTCACCTTTACGCGCATAGCGGTTTTGCGGGTCTTTAAAGATCCCTTTTTGTTCTTCAATCGCGTAATTAAGGTCGGTAAGAATATTATAAATCGGGAAAAGCACCTGTTCATGCATAGAACTTTCCCAAGCCTTGTATTCCTTACTACCCCAAGTCATTTTGGGACGATCCAGACTTACCAATAGTTTTGAATCCTGAATCCAATATTTACCATGAAACATAAGATCACCATATTTGAACATTGTGTTCATTTGAACATATTGTTCATTTAAACACAATGCGACCTGTTCAAAAATCGGTATAAGTTCAATAGGTGAGGGGATGACCTGATCAATATTATTGTCTATATTGTTTTTGAGGCACGGCGGGTACAACGCTTAAACCCAAAGCGCCTTAATTACCGTGAAGCAAAAGAGAAAGCCGAACCGTCCAAAGTTCGGCTTTTTTCTTTGCCTAAAGAAATCTTTTTTTTAAAAGTATCCGTTTTTTATACAGCTACCCAGTCGAACCCCTTTGCAAGATATGCGCCGTGTTGTTTAATAGCTCCCGTGGTGGATCTACTGGATATTTCTCAACTCAATTGAATGTAGTCCCCACAACGAACCCCTTTTATAGCCAGACAAAAACTAACGTTTGTCTGGTTTTTTTTCGCCATAAAAAAAGGCCCGCATTAAGCGAACCCTTTCACACCTGTAGGTCTATGCCTTCAAGCGGTTTTCAAACATATTCAAATTAATAAAGTGCTGTTCTTCTTCATTCAAGCACCACTCAGCGGTATTTTTCGGCACAGATGCCTTGTGCATCAAACTATATTGATCTGCACACACCAAAGTTGCCAAGTCGTTCTCTGGTACCGTATAAGCCTCAACCACATTAACGGGGTACTGGGTGCGCTCTAAAAAGTCCGCCTCAGTCTCACCGCTATGGATAGCGATAATACGCTCTACAGCTGGCAAATAAACACCATAACCAAGCCAAGCATCGATACCGCGCATTGCCAGCATTTGGGCGTTAGCCTTCATGTTTTCAATGACAGCACCAACAACGTCGGTTTTACCTTGTTCTTCCAACACGGCGCGTACATTGGCCGTAATTGGAAGTAATTGCTCAAGGTCGGGTAAAAGCTTAGTAATCATTGTTATTGCCCTCAGTAAAATTCAACTTCATCTAGTTTAAACCAATCCTGTTTCATCATCCATAACATCACTTCAGGATCTACCACCCAACACGTATTGCGATTATCCCAAAGGCATTTTTTTCTAATGCTTTCGGCATAGGTTTTCATTGTGTCTTTGTAGGTTGATTTAAACGCCGAACCAAAGCTACCAGTCCCCAAGAATGCAACACCTGTAAGGCTCATATTCTTAAATCGGCCCATACCTGAATGATACTTGGTATTGGCTTTTACAATTGCCTCTGGGCTAGACTGGTCGAGTGCAAAAGTTTCTAAGATTGATTTATAAGCGTACTCCATGCGTCCACGCTCATAGAACGGTTTCACATCAGACACCCATTCACCTAAAGCAGTGACAAGCATTGCTTCTAAGATCTCGTTTTTTTGATCATCTGTCAAAACTGTGTCGGTTGAGTAGGGTAGGGGTAATTGGCCCAGTGAATAGCGCTTAAACGTATCTCGCACGGCATCCACTTTCTCTTGGTAGAAATCATTCACCATTGAAGAATCAGCACCATCAAAACTAAGCTTAACTTTTTGGGCTTCAGCAAAGTCGTAAAGGTCATCGAGCAATCGATTGCGATAGCCAATCGATGTTGCCACTTGGTCAATCAAATGCATTTTGTCATTTGGGATCACCAGAATAGCGGTGTTTTCACCTTCAAACTCAACTGCTTTCACCACATCATCAAAAGCACTGTTAAACGCTTGAACTAGGGCAGGGTTCGCTTGATAGAACGCTGTGAAGATATGACGGCTCCAATAGCATTGTCTTTTCTCTTTGTGGCGTACATCGGTCGCATAGACTTTTGATTCACCCGTAATCCACTCTGCTTGAGCCGTTTTCAACTCAGCTTCTACCGCTTGGCGAACCTCTGGTAAATCTCGGCTAAACTTCACAAAACGATTGGCTTGATCTGTTGTAAGCGCCGTGTAGTCGTACACCTTCAATTCATTTAAACGGGCCAGTTCATAATCAATAAAGGCCTGAATAGCAGTCGCACGTTCATTCGCGTTTAATACACTGATTGTACTTTTCGATGTAGGTGCAAATCCTGAGTTAAACACGTATTTAATCTCAAAATTTTTGACAGAAATCATGCCGTAGAGCACTTCACCCGTTTCAGAATTGACCGCTTTTACCAAGTCCCCATTGCGTTCAATCTGGCCCATTTCATCACGGTACCGCGCCGTGCCATTAAACAGCATTTCTCGCTCTTCACGGCTAAAAGGACTGTCCTCATAGTTGAATAGGGTTTCTTTTGATGTCTCAGCCATACGTTGAATTGAGCTGTACTTGTTATTCGCCATTTGGTGAATTGGCCCTTTATCTTCAGCCAGTACGTTTTTAACCAGTTCAATTGATTTAAAGTCTTCACCAAAACTATACGTTCTAAGTGATGAAGTATGTCTCGGCTCACCGCCTCTTGGCTCAGCATAGCTTCTTAAACCCTTATCCCAGTTCTCAATCGTATTATTTGGGATATACCCGTTATAACGATCAACAATTGCTTGTTTCTGAGCCTGAATATTTTCAAGTTTTTCAGTTTTTAAGGTCTTGGCTTCATCTTTGAGTAAAGACACGTATTTCTTGTAATCCAGCACAATCAGCGCATTGGTTACTTCTTCTTTCGAGTCCTCAGCTTGCAAACCAGAACGGCGGGCAATAGTCAAAAGCATTTGTGTTTGCTTGGTTGTGCGGTCAAGGCGGGCTTGAACTTCACGCTTTTCACGCTCATTCAGTAATTGCTCAATTGCCTCTTGGCTATCGGCCTGAATCATTAAATCAAGTTCATCATTCGACAATTCACCCGATACGGATAAAGTACCGCCTGTAGCCTCTGATTTGTTCATCAACTTGTTAATCCAATCTGATTTTCCATTGATGACACGTAATTTATATTCATCAAAAGTACCATTAGCGTTATACAAATAAACGCGCACTTTGGCTTGCTGGTTGCCCTGACGCACACCACGGCCATTACGCTGTTGAAGACTATCGGGAGTCCAGCCAGTCGTTAAATGGTGAATTGCTTGGGTACCACGTTGTAAATCGATACCTGTATCGGCCTTTTTATTGGCAATAACCACGGTGTATTTATTCGATGAAAAGCCGTCCTGAATATCTTGCACATCATCCGTTACCACCTTGCCAGATGAACCATCGGGCTTGATTGATGCATTCAGAATAGCAATCTGTGACTTAGGTACACCGCAATATTGAATCAAGGCTTGTTTAATTGTGTGGTGCATTGCCAGTGTGTCACAGAAAATAATCTGCTTTGCATGGCCTTGGTGCATCGGGGTCAATTGCTCTTGCTTGAAATTATCGACCATCGACTGCAGTTTCGCCGATAGACGCGGTTTCAAATCTAGGCCGTTCTTGTCTGCCACTTCAAATAAAATTGAAATCGCTTTCATATCATTGGCCGTTAGACACAATTGGTTTTGCTCTTCATTCAAGTAGGCGCGGACGGTGATTTCATATTCATCTGATTCACCAAAGTTTTTCGCACGTTTCTTGATTTTTAAATCACCCTCTTCCACCAGCGGGTAATTGCGTTTTGTGGTGAATTTTGGCGGTTTTTTATTGAATGCATCGACTACACGTTGCGCCAAGGTTTCATCTTCAGGGGCAATGTAATTGATGTAATAGCCACGCTCCAAAACTGCATCTTGGCCCATCAAAATCAAATCTTGCATTTTGCTGATCAAGTTGAATGGATGTGCAATCAAATCAGCTGGCTCACCAAGACGCTGGCTCATTTCTTCTAAAAATTGCTGATCGTCTGCGTCATGTAGGCCATTTCCGACCGCTAGACGTGCTAGACCATAGGCACGCTTTAAATCGCTTAATACAAGTCGATCTGACTGCGATAGCTCAATACTGGTCGGCACATCCTCTTGTTCTGGGATCTTTAGATCATTTTCACGCGCTGTTTGGATGTTTGCCACGGTATGCAGTGCATTTTTAAGCAATTCCACGTTTTTAAAGCCAGTGAATGTTTCATCTGAGCGCAAGCCCCCAGTAATATCAACACCCTCAATGCTTTCCGTATTGGCAAAGGTACTCAAGAAATCGTCTACGGTTTCAATTGAGGAACCACCAAGGATATTTTTGGCTTTTTTCTCACCCACGGCCAGCGACAGCATTGTAAAAATCTCTGCTGGACTGTTGGTGATTGGGGTCGCACTGAGTAGCACTACACCATCACCCAGCGCATTGGTACCGCGTACATATTCAGACTTAATTTTCGCTGACACGGCGCGGGTAGATAGCTGTTTTTCACCCAAAAGGGATAGGCCACGGATGGTATTAAAGTTTCCTGAACCTTCGCTGGCATCACCATTTTTGAACATTTGTGCTTCATCAAACACAATTGAATCAATGCCAAGGTCTTCAAAGTAAGGTAAACGGCCCTTATCACCCTGCATATCGGCTTTTTTATCGGCCAAGAATGCATTGTAGGCCTGACGGTCTTTATCTTTGCTCAGGTCATATCCTGTTAGCTTTGGTGCATAGTATTTTTCAATACTTGAATCTTTTAACGGGATCATGGTGAACGCATCGCTGGTCATTAAAATAATGCGCCAGTCTTTTGACTTAATCAGTAGGTTTAAGTCCGTTCCATAGTTCGCGCTATTAATCGACTCTAGGCTGTTTTCCTTGGAACCAATCACCAATACACCGCTATGGTCTGTAAGGGTCATTTTTACATCACGTAGCCATTTACTGATCGTATGTGACGGCACCACAAACGCCGTGCGCTTTTTCACCCCAATATTATGAAGGTTTTGCGCTGTTGCAATTGATGCCATAGTCTTACCAAGGCCCACGTCAAATCCTGTAATCCCCTCAAAGCGACGACTTAAACGGCGGATCTCGGCATTTTGATAGGTCTGTAATGCTTCAAAACCCTCAAATTGCGGACTAAACCCATCAATTTCGATAGGCGATTCATCCAGCTCTGTAACCATTTCTTTGTTGAACGGGTCATTCAGCTTTCCGTCCAATTCTTGCATAAACGCTTCATTGGAATGCAAATAAGATACAAACGTCGCATCAATTTCGCGGACGTACTTCAGAAAAGCCTCCATTACAAAGTCATGCTTTGCACGGCTCACATCTTTGGGTACACGTAGAGTAAGGCGGGTATTGTTATTGATTGCATCTAACAAACGATTTAAGAAGTAAACCCGTACATCACTTGGGAAATTACCGTGTTTTAACCAGCGGGCCACATCATCAAAGGTCGGCACCTTCGCTTGAACTTCCACACGGCCCTCAGTATTCACAAAAACATCATCACCGCCGTAAATACTGAGAAAGTCACTTTTGATTGATATATCAATATTGGTTGCACGTAGGCTTAAATTGAGCTTGTTTACATCGACATGATTAATATGCTCACTGGCCTTGTGGCGCTGTGAAATCAGTTTTTCGCGTAAAACTGGATCTGTTGCTGTCTCAATTTCAGCATTGATACGGGCCAAGAACTCGCCATAGTTACCCACGTAATAATCCCGATTTAACGATACCTTGGTACCGTCACCGTTCACGGCGTAGTTATCGTCGGTAAGCGGGTTAAAGTCTGGATTACTTTTCTTGATCTCTTCAACCGATACCATGAAGTTATCAGCACGGCCCATGTACACGGCGTTTTCATAAGCTGATTTAACATCTAAGGTTTGAGCTACTTCAATTGCGGTACCGTACCAGTATGCTGACAAATCAGCACCATCAAAGGCTTTAGCATTGAAGTTCAACATTGTGCGCAAAGCGGAGTTTTTATATTTCTTGCTCTGCACATCTTTCAGAATGCCTTTCATTGCGCTTGTAAGCGCCGTGTAGTGCTCTGAATATTTCCCAGTAATGTCGGTCTGCAAAGCCTCATAAAGCGCAAATTGCGTCAACCAGTAAGCATATGCATCACTATTCGCCCCTACAGTGACATCCAGCATTTGATTTGCCCATGCTGGGACAGAAATACGGGCCGATTGGCTATAGGTTCGATAGGCGTTTAAATCGTCAAGGCTCATGCCTGAATGGAAGGCCATTAAAGCCGTTTCAAAGTTTTCAACATTGGCATATCCACTTGATTGCTGGACAGCTACCCATTGCCCGCCCATATATTCAAACGTGGTACCCGCCATAACGCGAACATCACCCTCTTGAATGGTCACGCTTGGCTGTGTATCAGCCAAATCCAATGCATTCAAGTCAATACGGCTGTCTGGAAAGCGACGAATAAGCTTTAAAATATTGGCTAAGCTATCGTCACTGACTACCGCTTCAATTTCACGTTGTTTATTGCGCCAGTCTGTAACCTTGGTTACTTGGCCCAGTACGTTGTTAATGCCTTCGGTTTTATAGTATTTACCCGCAATGATGTTTTCATCTAAAACACGGGAAGTTTTTAGTAATTCAATCTGGCCGTTTTCGTACAAGTTTTCGATTTTTGCTGTGAGTTCTTCACTGTGCTTGCGGTACACAATAATATCCGTGACCACATCGGCACCAGTAGGGTGAAATACCTTATTTGGCAAGCGATAAGCGCCGACCAAATCAGCTTTAAGTGAAATTTGCTGGCGGAACTTTCGACTAGATGCACCTGTCATTAATTTGGTACTGGCAAGGAATACAGCCAATTTTCCATACTTCAGTTTGTCAATTGAGCGCTTAACGAAATACGTGTCTAAATCGTCCTCAGCATAAATATCTAAACGGGCATTGCTACCACGGGCCGACTTTGAACCAAAGGGCACGTTAGTAATGACGGCATCATATGTGTTGTCTTGGGTTTTTGATGCAATCGCTTCAAATGGGCTTACGATAACGTTGTGATTTGTACCATCATTCACCATACCGTTAATGGTACCTGACACTTGATCAAGCTCAACACTTTGCATGATGGTATTTTCTGGACGGCCCACGGCGAAAATACCTGTCCCCGCGCAAGGATCTAGGACGGCACCACCGTCGAAGCCTAGATCTTTCATCAAGTCCCACATCGCATTCGCTAAAGGTAATGGGGTGTAATACTCGTACTGACTCCCTTTAACCCCTTCAACTTCCAAATTACCGCCCTTACCTGTGTAACGGGATAAAATTAGTTTCTCTTCAGCGGTCGCCGTGCGCGATGGGTCATTTTCCAACTCACGCATCAAGGCAACGGCTTTATTGTTATTGGCTTGGCGGGTTCTCGGTGTAATTTTTTGGTCTGCAAACTCAAAAACACCCGTCGGGGTTTCTTCTGGGGCAATCTTGCTTTTTAAAGCGCCTAATGCACTTTTAAAAACAGTCAATCCTTTCTTAGCCGTGTTGTTTACTGGCATGGACTTCTACTCTTTAAAGGGAACTTTCACCATTAATTTTAGGCAAGTGAAAGTGCCTGATTTTTCGATATTCCTTGCAATAAAAAACCGCCTAAATAAAAGGCGGTTTTTGTTCATTTGAACATCATGTTTATTATTTGAGTTCAGACTCAAGGCGTTTGCTGGCTGTGAGTTCAATCATTGCGCCTAAAGCCTCAGCATGCACGATATTGCCACACTTACGGATCGCCGTTTTAATATCGGCCGTGGTGTAATTTTCACCCGCATCAAAGGTAATCGCTGGGATAAACTTCTCCCCATTTGCTTTAGCGATTTCTAAGCGCTTACGGCCATGAACCACATAAGACTTTGAACCTTGATGAAACAAAACAATAGGCTCTTTAATCGTCGCTTTCGCCTCATTCATGCTTTGATCAAGCATACTTAAATCAAGCTTACGCACGGGCCAAAGTTCAAATTTTCCATCATTCACCCATGAATCCATCATTGCGCCTTGAATACTGTCAAGCATGGCCGTTTTACCGCCATAAATGCGCGATTTAAAGTCTTCTACGCTCATTTCGACAATTGAGCCAGCACCATTAAAGTTTTCATCGTAATGCGAACGGTAGAGCTGTATAGCAATAGTTTTTGACGTTACACCAAGAATCACCTTATGTTCATCAAAATTTCCGTGTCGGTCATTCTGAGAAATAACAAATACTCGGCCGTCATAGTCGTGCGGTGTACCCAGTGCAACAAAGACATCTAGTTCATCACCATCGGCACCAAGCGTATCTTCAAAGTAGCCGTAATGCGCTGACATTTGTGTCTGCCATGGCTGACCGTTTTCATCCACACCAGAACGTGTACTACCCACTGGATTTTCAATGGCGATTTTCATACCAGAAATATCTAGTTTGGCCGTGTGGTAATCGTTATTGACCAGCTGTTCATGCGTTGGGTTTTCCCCCGCATTTAAAATACTGGTGCCCGCAGTTTGTGCAATCACATCGGGTAGCTGAATCGTATTGTTTTGCGCCATGGATTGATTAAAACCATTGCCGATTTCAGGCTTAATAAACGCAAGTTGATTGTCCACCAGCTGAATATAGCGATTCACAAAATCCATGCATTCTTGAATGCTGATCCCGTTAAATGTCATGGTCTGCATATGAATATTGCCTTGATAAGCCTCCACATCAAAGGTGTACAGTCTATTTTCATTGATACGGAACTGGTACTGCTCAGAATCATTAGAAAGTAAACCGTTTCTACCCTCCACCCATCCACTATCACGGAATAAGTCTTTTAAATCGCCCGCCGTGCGCTGGGTTTCATCTGGTGTATTGGTACTGTCCAGCATGCCAGCATGCTTGGTCTGCTCCAAGGCACCATCACTATCGATCAATTGGCCCAGCTCATTCAATAAAACAGCACCCGCTTGGCCTAAACTGTCAAGCAGGGAACCATCCGATGCCTTTTGACTCACCACATTCACAGCATCCACAAACACCTTGGGCGTAGATACGCTGTGCAATAACATCTTGGTAGAATCGATGGCACCCTGTAGGGTTTCAATAGTGATTTCCCCATTTTGAACAATGCGCTCAAATGGCGATAAATCAATATTATGAAATGGATCTTCTGGCACAGTGGTCGCTGTTACGCTACCGCCTTTCAACAAGGTCACAATTTCAGAAATACGCTTGGATGCACGGATCTTATCCACACCTTTTAGCTCATTCGCTTTTAGCTGGGCCACAAGTCCCACACGTTCACTTGAAAGCTTAATTTTCTCAATGGGAGTAATTTTCATTGTGCTATTCCTTAAACTTCAAGTGAAATGGCATAGTTTGCATATGCGTCTGTTGCTTGCTCGAATAGAGCCTCTAATGCTGGATCTAGGTTTTCAGCAATGGCAATGAGCTTGTCACCAAAATCAGCGGATGACATATCTTCAGTACCCGCAACGACACGCTCTAAGAACTGTTGATCATCAGACACGGCGTTATTGTTTTGGCTATCATCATTGTTCATTTGAACATCTTGTTCATCGCTTTGAGTGTTGTTTTCAAGCTGGTGTTCAATGTGGCTGTTTACACCTTCAAATAGGCTCTTAACTGCCAACTCAACACCTTCACGTGAAGGGGTGAACATGCCATAAGTTACAATTGCTTCATCCGTCACAGCACCGCGACTTTCATCCATTAAAACTTCATCAATGCGGAACTCTGTTGTTGACGCTAAAGGCGCAAAGTTAAACTTGTATTTATATGTTTGGCCGTTCAGGGTTACATCACGAATTGCTGTGCTACCACTCATAGACCAACCGTCCATTTTTGAAAGCTTTTTAGCGATTAATTTAGCCAAGTCAACTTTACTTGTAACTGCAGTCACTTCATCAAAGGTTACAAATGCTTCACTCAGGTTAAGATAGTCCTCACCAGATTTAAGCTTTAATCGACTCGCCGTGCTCTCCCATGATAATGATGCACCTTCTACCGATTCACCCAGTCTTTGTAGGCGCACCGCAAGCCAGCTTTTCACTTGGTTTAAATCACCGACAAACTCACCGCCTACACCCGCGATAGAAACAAAGGCCGTATAGGTATCGCCGTCTTTAGTAACTTTAATCGTGCCTTCTTTTTTGCGACCGTTTTTAATCTCGTAAAGTGCTGTGTTTTCCGACTTGTTCATTTGAACATTTTGTTTACCTTGTTCATTGGTTGTATTTGGGTTTAGATTGTCTGCCTCAACGATCTGTTGTGCGATTTGCTCAATATCTTGACTGGTATCAAGGTCTTTTAGAATATTGGTATCACCAGCACCCAACCATGCACTGAACACCCACTGATCGTTATACGTTTCATCAATAAAAGCACTAATCGTTAAACGGTTTTTATTAGGTGTATCTAGGACAAATGCATGTGTATTTCGTTTGGCTGTTCTGTCGTCGGTAAAGCCGTGCTCAGCGATTAATAAATCTTTTAGCGCCGTTGCTTTATTGACAATAAGTTGCTCTTTACTCAATTGAACATTTTGTTCATTTTCTAAAGTTGCTTTTAAATCCGTATGGAACTTCTCAGCACCTTCAGCGGTTAGACCTGATTCACCAGCTTTACCAATCTCAGTTTGATTTAACTTGCGCGTCGCTTCAGCATCAATTTCTTGCTGAATGGCATTGTACTGTGCATCCAATGTACGCAATTCAAGTTGATCCGCTTCGACTTGGCCCACAAGCTCAGAAAGCAGTAATTCATCTTTAGCACGGGAAGCCTGTGCATCTTTGAACTTTTTATGGTTACGGGCCAGTAGGCGGGTCATACGTTCAGCAATAACGTTGTATTTCTTCGCGTCCACGGCGCGGGGTTGCAAAATAGCTGTGACATCACGCTTATTTAACATCCACTTCCAAGACGTTAAAACATCATCTGAGGACAGTTTTGCAGGGGTAGAATCTGGATTAGCAAAAAGCACCGTAATTTTTTGTGAATCGCTCATTTCAAAGATAGCGCCCACGTTCGCTACACCATTGCGCTTAAATGGCTCAATTGGCGTTACGGTCTTAACAAAGAACTCTTCATTGTCATAGGCTTTTAAGGCCTCTGCCATGCGCGTTACAGTCTGTTGTAGGTTTCGATGCTTAATAATCATCGCATCCAGCATTGGCCCAAATTCGCATGAGTCATCAATCACTAGACGGATAATATCACGCGGGGTCACGTGTTCGAGCAACTGGCCTTCTGGATCACAACGGCGCATATCCATCATTAACTGGGAAATACTTCCGCCGTGTGAACGGATGCAACCATCTACCCATTCAACAGACTTGGTAGCCCCGATTGAATCAAGTTCTAAAGCATCACTGGCAAGCACAAACGGCGTACCACTTGGGATATTGGCACCATCTAAAAACGTTTTAATTGCACTATCAGTCATCGGCACAACGTTACGAATACTGCCCGTTTGCAACTCTGGAAGGTATTTACCGCATAGGCGAATGGCCTGTTCACTACTTACAGCGCCTTTAATCGCAACATGATCAAGTAAGGCCCCTGTAGAGTCGATAACGTTCATTAACTGCCATTGGTCATGTTCATCGCTACCATCGCACAAAATAGCGGAAATAGAGCGTGCAACACCAGACAATTGGCCGATATTGGCCTCACATGAATCCAGCATTGCAGATGATGACGGTTTAATAATTTTGACATTCTGCCCCGTGGTAAATTTCGGGGTGAAAAGCGGATGTTTCAACATGGTTTAAGCGCCTTTTATATTCAAGCCATGGGACTATTCTGGCCGAACTAAAAAGACGCTTTTTTGCTTATTCCATAAAGTCGCGTAGCACTACATATGAAGTCGGAATAATTAAGGCCTCACTGACACCATTAGCATTGAGCGATTCAATCATGGCCTGTGACGGCGCAACTAAGAAGGTGCGCGAAATAGGCTTAACATCTAGGCCATATTGACGGTGAAAAATACCGACCGTTAGACGGCATGCATAGCTGGCTGGCGGATTTACGGTACCATCATCATTCACCATTAATTGAACCCAGTCCAATAGCCCGTTCCCAATATCCCCTTGCCCTGTTTCAAGCATGTTCAGCTGAATATCCGCCTCAGTTACATTTGTAAGTTGCTGGATCTGTCGTCCACCGACTTGGATTTGCTCAAAATTCGCCTGAATTAAAGGGATATTTGTCTCTGTCGCCAAGTAGGGGATATTGGGATTATTAAAAATAGGGTTTGAAGTGAGTCCGTTGTCTTCATAAGCCTCAAATTGTACAAAGTAATTGGCCGTTAAGATTTGACCAAGATCATATAAATCCTTTTGGATTTGCTTGTACTCTTCAGCGGTATGGCCGAACCAATATTTAGCCGTGGTCGCCGTGCTGGTGATGGTGCCCATTTTGGCTTCGACAACATTTTCGATTCTTTGAGTCGCTGACGTAATCAAGTTTTCATTAAACCGACCAATTTCAAATGCCATGCTTACACCTCGTCGTCTGGATTTTCGTTCGACTCTTTGGCTTTACTCTTAGCCAGTGAAGACGCAATTTTCTTAGCTTGGTTATCATCAAAGCCCAGTCGATCAGCAATAAAGATTTCGTTTGCCTCTTCATCCATATCCAGCTCTTTGAGCTGTTGAAGCGCACCAAGTTGAATTGATGTTGTGCCCGCACGGGTTTGTTGATTGTTCAATGCTTCGGTTGCTGACGCTGTAATATCGCTATAGAACTCGATTTTAAAAGGTAGATCCCCACGCTTAAAAACTTCGCCGTATTTATAAGCAAGGTGCATGATGCAAAAATCAATTAAAGGCTCTGTAATTGCCTGTCGAATTAAAGCACTCTGCTGGGCCACTTGCGCCGATGTATGAAAAGCACCACCATCACCAAGCCCACCGCTAATCATTTCCATCCATCCGACAAGCGATAAATCAAGGCCCAAGGCACCCATACCGCGTTTAAGGTGGGTAAGGGCCAACTCCATGCTTAATGGCGCTGTACGCTTAGTTAAATCACCTAACGGGCTTAATATTTGCTTTTCACCCCAAGTCGGCAAAAATGTATAGTTTGTTGCCCAAAGTGGTTCGCCCCCACCTAATGCTTTACGTGTCTTTTCATGAAGGGCCAGAAGAGACGCTTGTAGGCCTTTTTTATATTTCTCTCGGTTTGCCTCTGGCATGGATGATAAATCCATCGATAGAAATTGATTGTTCACACTATCGGCAATTTGCTGACTATTCAGGGCCGAAAAAGACAAAATCCAGTCACGCCAAGCAGGGGCCACGGCTTGAAGGAATGAACCGCCAACGGGTGCGGGGATAATCGGCACTTTGTTAATGTCATCTTCAGTCAATAACTGCTGGTGTAAAACATGGTCAATACGGAACTGGGGCAACGGCGTAATGCGGGGCATTTTCATGCGTAGCATTTGATGTCGGTTGAGTTCCGAAATGCTACGGATTTCAAAATCACTAATTTCCAACACGTGATAGCCGACGGTTCGCCCCGCCTGTTCAAAAGCCTGAATTAATGGTGGGTCAAGCTTTTCATCACAAATGGCATGGACGATGCCTAAGCCTTGCTTTGGGTACACCCGCATATAACTATCGCCGTACCCGACACCATTACGGGCCAGCGGAAAAATAATATTATTGATTAGTCCTTGAAGGTGCTCAGCTTCATCATCAACCATTTTGCGAAGTCTTTTCGCCCGAACACCTTCATTTTTTAGTTTGTCTGCAGGTCGGATAAAGATGACTTCCCCACGTGATTCATGACCACCCAGCGAAGCCGTAACAAGTAGATTTAACCCCGCATGAATTGTAGGATCTTGCATCATCATCTTATATTCAGTGTAAATAGACTTTCGGTCACGGCGCACCAAATCCTCGCCGTAATAAACACCTAAAGAATACGGTTCATAGTTTCTATAAGTTGAATCAATGTCTTTAATGTCCGCTGTAGGCTGAATGCTTTGCTGTAGACGATTTTCCGACCATATGTTTGTTAAATACTTTCCAACCCTGCTCATGAAAAAAGCCCAATTATGATAATAACTAGGCTCTATTCTCAGCGTTTAAAAAAGGCGGATTTCTCGATATTCCTATGGTGCTACACCGCCAGATGTGCCATTACCATTTTCAACATCTAAATGGCCGTGTGAGTCATACGGCTTATCTTTAATCGTCACAGCACCTTTCAGGTCACTGGTTCCATTCACCGTGTTATTTCCTTCAGTCGTTGAGTTCTTTTTCATGATGACATCGGCATCAATGACGACGGTTTTTGCTTTTAAGGTGATGGTATCCTCTGTCTCAATATTAATATTCGCTTTGGCCAACAATTCAATATTCTCTTGACGGATACGGCGCACATCGACAACGGCCCCAGTACCATGGGAGCGATAAGAGAAAATAACGGGACTATGCACATCCCCTTGCAGAAAGAACACATAGCACTCAGCACCTTCTAAAATCTGAATTTCCGTGTCTTTATCATCATGGCCCACGGGATAAGCAAACGTTGCTGTAATCCCGCTATCAGCACCATCTGTCACCGTCGGGATACTGACACGGGCCGTCCGTTCATTTGGGTTATATTTTAAGATGGTCGCAGGGAAAAAACCTGAATAGCTCTTGTTCATACGCTTACCACCTCAGCCAGCCATATCTTTGTCGCGGAAACAGACGGCGCACCCAGAATGCCCGTATCAAAACGATGGGCAACCGTCACAATGACGTACTTTTTGCCATCGCAAAGAATGACATCGCCCGCAATCAAACTAGGGCTATATGAGCGAATGGCTGTGCCACGTGTGACCAGTACCGTGCTCAGATTTTTGACGCGCCGTGCATCCAAGTTAGGATAAAAAGACGTTTTTACGCCACTTTTCAAGCTCCCTTCGACCGTAGAGCCGTCGGCATTAATGGTCTGATACGTCGGAATGCTGTGATTAATCTGGGCTTGATTTTCAATCCACTGAATGCTGGATTTTTCGAGTTCCAATGTGTGCTCTGCATTCATGATCTGGGACAAACGTTTAACGATAATTTTCCCTTGCGCATCACAATGAATCACACACGCCTCTTGTCCACACATACGCGCAATTTCATATGTTGGAGTCGCACCCAAGGCACAGAAGTATTTCACCAAAGGCACATCTTCACGCACCTTCAGACTGCTACCACCCGCACGCAAGCACGCCCCAATGCTGGTATCTTCAGCAAAAATCGCACTTTTGGCGGGAACGATTAACGACTCACACCCTTTGAGCACGGCGATATAAGCACCAACAGTAAGAAGTCGATCATCTTTAATCACCCCAGTATTTTTCACTGCCCGCTTAACAATGGTGAGTTCTAGGTAATGGTCGCCAATTGAAATAGTGCTGTTTTCTTGCAGTAGCTTATCCATTTCATCATCCAGCAACACCTGAAATTCAAGTGTTGCTGGGACTGGGACACAATCAAAGCGATTCACGCCACTAATGAAGCGATCAAGCCCTATCATCTGTCCATTACTTAACATGACTCGCATAGATTAAAAATCCAAGGTAAAGGGGGACTCTACAAAGGCCTCCTTTTTCATTTCTAGCTTAGCATCGGCATAGGCCTGTTTTGCCTCACTCACAGAAAGGCCGAAACGCTCACCACCTAGCGAACCTGTACCCTCTACACGCTGAGATTGAATAAAATCACAGTGAGCACGGATAACGGGTTCCAAAATGGCCCACTCGGTAAAAGATATGCTGTGATTTTCGTCTATTTCAGTTTCTCGGCCCTGTTCTTGGGTCGTCGTGGTCGCCCATCCCGCATAGAACGCAAAATCAAGCATTATCGCCGTGGATATGTCTTCTGTGGTCGTGGAGTACCCCATAAGCACATATTCAAGGTAGAGCGTCTGAGCAAGTGAGGCGATGGTTCCCGCCTCACCTTCTTGATGTTGCCCCTTCGCATCAACTGGCTTTAACTTCATTAGAATGCATCTCGAAGAATATTAATAAGCGTATTGCCCGCATACACGGCGTTTAGGATATTTTGAGCTTTGTTTAAGAACACATCAGCACCCGTCACACCCGCAAGCTGACCTGTTAATGAGCTGGCTCCAAGATTTGCCATCTGGCCGTAATAGTTATATTTAATTTGGCCTTGTACACGTTGAATCGTGCTTACACCTTCGCCGTCAATATCAATCGGCTCAAAAGTAAACGTAACATTCGATATTGCATGAGCTGTAACAAAGCGGTCGGCACGGCCATCAAACATGGTGCAATCAAGTTGTCCACCACTTGCCATAATAAGCTCAGCAAATTTAGACGCTTGGCCTGAATCTGTTTCAATCACTTGAATCGGGCCTTCATAACGGTTTTTAGGTGCCCCAGACACATGGA
Organism: Acinetobacter sp. WCHA55; assembly: GCF_002165305.2. Lineage (NCBI taxonomy): Bacteria > Pseudomonadati > Pseudomonadota > Gammaproteobacteria > Moraxellales > Moraxellaceae > Acinetobacter > Acinetobacter sp. WCHA55. The sequence continues at coordinate 69,419 of NZ_CP032280.1, forward strand.
ATTGACCACCACCCGCCAAGTTATAGTCGGCACTTTCGTTATTGGTCACAACGGGACGGCTAAAGTTGGGAATAAGCAAGGCAATTTCAGGGACACCATCTGGCACCAGCATGCCATTACATTGGAGCATAGCCCCGCCAAGCTCTTGGGCCATTTGCCCATCACGGAAATAATCTTGAAGAGTCTGAATAAAGTTTTGTTTCATGGCTGTAAATCCGATTTGATTTACAGCCATTTTGAAGTATTGAAAATGCTGGGTTTCTCGATATTCCTATCAAGTCACCAACACCTTGCTTGCCTCAAATAAAACAACCAAGTCCGCATACTTAATCAATTGATTGGCTGGATCTGGATTAAACACGGTACTCGCAATTTTCTTGACATAGTTTTCTGCTGATAATTTATATTCAGCATTATCACTACTCAGATTTAGTACAATCTGATCTGCAATTTGCTGAAAATTATAGTATTCAAGATTGGCTAAATATAAATGGTCGGCTATCGCATTGCTGGACTCGCTGTAGGCCTTATTTGTGCCGTCCTGAACCATTGCAAACAAAATTTGATCATCAAAATCTGTAGCAATCTCCTTCAACCGATCAAACAACGTTAATCTCTTCGCCGAATCGACCAGTATTCTATTTGCTGGATCTTCAGTGTCGTAATTAGCGTTAATGTCCTTATCAACTCTTACTCGCTCTTCATGGGCCACATCTTCAATGGTGTAATGTTGAATATAGATGATGGTTAAAGCGTCTTCATACTCGATTGCAACCTCACCCAAAACAGCCCCAGCCCAATCTGGGTTATTGTCTACCTTGTCTGTGATATATAGATTCAATGCATCTATGAAACTCACAAGGCTGACAAATGTTCCAGCGGTATAGGTGAATTGGGTCGATGTATCAAACTCATAGATTTCAATGCCATCTAATACCCATGCGACGTTCTCAATCGCACCGTAAAAGGCCTCATACCCCACAAAGAAACCACCTTCATAAAACCGCTGTAACAAGACATCGGATACGTCTTGAAGGTTTACAATTTCAGGCACTCGGTTCGCCACAATACGGGTGTTTGGAACGTCCCACTTATAGCCAACACACCCCAAGGTTAAAACCTTATTGGCATCATTAACGCCGTCCATTTGGCGATAAGCCTCTACATCCAATTGACTAAAAATCAGTGGCGTTAAATCACGATTTACGGTCGCTTCATACATTTGGGCCATATTCGACTTGAACGCCGAATAATTCACACTACCATCCGCTACAACCTGAATATTTTTTAAAATGAACCATGCAGACCATTCAGGTAAACCCACCTTATATTCATCATCAAACAGACAGAAATTCGCCGTCATAAATGGCATAAAAACAGAAGCAACACCAACGGGGTCTATATCTTCTGTCTCAAAATTGGATGATATTTGAGCCACAATATTCGCTGGAACCAATCGATAGAGCGTGGGTGCCAAGTGGCTGGCCTCAGAAAAATCAACATCCGAATCCAATGAAATGAGAATACGTGAAGTTAAAAAGGAATTGTCCACGGGTTCAACGGTCGTCACTGTCGGGTAACGATCTATTAAATCTATACTGTGATATAAGCGCTTCACTTCCCATTGATCGGCCCAAAGCATCTGAAGCACAAACTCCAAGAATGCTAAACCACGTTTTGAGGCCAGCGAACGCCAATTCGCATAAATTACCCGCATGATTTCATCGCTAGAATTGGGGCGACGCAGTACCACCAAACCATCTTGCTTAGAAAAGCGCTCAACGACTTTGGGGCTACCTAAGTGTGGCATCCCAAAGTGGTGAATATCCCGAATCGCTTCACCATACAGTTCATGAAATGCAGTAATAAAAACACTCTGCATGGCCTCTTCAAGTTCATCATAGGTATGTGATTGGCTATAGGGAGTTAAAAGGTTTACAGAACTGTCCACGTGCCACCCCCTAGACCGCCTGAGCGCTCAATATTGAAAGATATGCTGTCTGCAGTCATAAATATCCAGTGGTTTGGCTTAATCCCGTTCCCGCTTAAATCCTCAATATCGATTTTAAAATCAGACTGACGATCTTGAAAAGCAGGGATATTTTTCTTAAATAACTCGCT
>NZ_CP032281.1 GCF_002165305.2 Acinetobacter sp. WCHA55
ATGCCTACCAGTGAATTAATAGTAAAAGATAACGCTTTAATTAATGCGAGTTATAATTTGGATACCGTAGAACAACGGTTAATTCTACTGGCCATCTTACAAGCAAGGGAAACAAGAACAGGGATTGATGCAAACACTAGGCTACGGATCCATGCCAGTGACTATATGAGCAGATTTAATGTTAATAAGCATGCTGCCTACAAAGCCCTAAAAACAGCGGTTACTAACCTTTTTGGTAGACAGTTTAGCTATCAAACAATTGATGAAAAAACAGGAAAATCAAAGAAAGTTATTTCTCGATGGGTTCAAAATATTTCTTATATTGATGATGCTGCAACCTTAGAGGTTACTTTTACAATGGATGTAGTACCCTTAATTACACGTTTAGAAAAACAATTTACAAGTTATCAGTTAAAACAAGTTACCCAATTAACAGGAAAATATGCCATTCGACTTTATGAATTGCTTATAGCATGGCGTGAAATCGGTAAGACTCCTATATTTGAGGTTTCTGACTTTCGTTCGAAGCTTGGCTTAAGTTCAGATGATTACCCAAGACTAGATACATTTAAACGACGTGTACTTGAATCAGCAGTCAAACAGATAAATGAACATACAGATATCATCGTTAAAGTTGAACAGCATAAAGAAGGTCGCTCTATTTCTGGATTCTCTTTTAGCTTCAAACAAAAAAGAAATCAGAATAAAACAATAGAACGTAAGAAAGATCCCAATACATTAGATATTTTTTCCAGAATAACAGATGCTCAACGCCACCTATTTGCTAACAAGCTTTCGGAACTACCTGAAATGGGGAAATACTCTCAGGGCACTGAAAGCTATCAACAGTTTGCAATAAGAATTGCTGAAATGCTTCAAGATCCTGCTAAGTTTCAAGAATTACATCCTTATCTTGAAAAAGTTGGCTATCGTTAAACTGCTGATGTAACGTTACATGATTAATTATTGTCTACAAGCATACAGATTTTTACTTGGGTTACATGATGAAAGCACTATCTGTTATTGAGTTATCACAACTTTATGGGATGAATCGACAAAGTATTTATAAGCGTATAAATAAAGGAGATTTATCAAAAAATAGTGATGGGAAAATAGATTTATCTGAAGCCATACGAGTATTTGGCGAACCATCTAATAAAAATAGTAATGTAACCACGTTACAGTCTACTGCGGTACAAAAAGAGACAGAAGTAGACATGCTAAAACAGCAGGTAGACATACTAAAAAAACAGCTAGAACTTGCACATGAGCGGGAAGTTTTCCAACGAGAACAACTAGAAGCAAAAGACAATCAAATAGAAGCAATACAACGACTGCTAGAAGCCCCAAAAACCAATATGACTACGTTTACCGATCAGAAACCTGGCCAGGATATAACAACGGATCCTCGGCCAGAACCAGAGCCGAAAGATGACGGATTGACTACTCCGGAGCAGACGGAAAATAAGCGTATTCCGGTGCCAGAGCATGTTGAACCGGAGCAGCCGAAAAGAGGGTGGTTAAGCCGGTTTTTCTTGCCGAATGGCTGAGGACATTATTCAACTGAGCTAATCAAAGGCGTGGAACATTGATCAAAGAATAGGCGTGGAACGTGAATAATCATAAAAAAGCCGTTCCAGTGCGCTGAACCCTAGAACGTCTTTGACTAAGATATTGATGCTTATAGAGAAATTTCAAGCATTACGTATAACGCGTATTATGTTAATTTTAGAAAATCTTCACTACTATTATTTTAAAATAAGCCTTATATCCAAGCATAAAACAAGGTTGTCTAGACTTCTTTTAACAGTAAAGTTATCATAAAACTGAATTTTATTTTTTAGGTAAGTTTATGCATTCTATCCGCATTCGTTAAGACACAACTATTTGCATAGTGACACTATTTTATAATGGTGGGCTTTTGTTGTGTCTTTAAGAATATATGCGGATATATAAAGTAAAAGTATGCTTAATTTATAAGTATGCTTTTAGTGCATAGTTTCCAGTTATAACTTAATTGACTAGCTATTTGTCCACCCTGTGGATGAATAGCTTTTTTTTTGGGAGGACACTGTGATGCTAGCTTTTGTTTTCACCTAAATCCTGTTTGCTGCATAAAAAATTTCAAGAGCTAAACAGGAGTAAATAAAAATGAGTTTAATTATTAAAGCGAGAAACATACGCTTGGATTATGCTGGGCGTGATGTTTTGGATATTGATGAATTGGAAATTCACTCTTATGACCGTATTGGTCTTGTGGGTGATAACGGAGCAGGAAAGAGTAGTTTACTCAAAGTACTTAATGGCGAAATTGTTTTAGCCGAAGCGACATTACAGCGTTTTGGTGATTTTGCACATATCAGCCAACTGGGCGGAATCGAAATAGAAACGGTCGAAGACCGGGCAATGTTATCTCGCCTTGGTGTTTCCAATGTACAAAACGACACAATGAGTGGCGGAGAGGAAACTCGTGCAAAAATTGCTGCCGCATTTTCCCAACAAGTACATGGCATTCTAGCGGATGAACCAACCAGCCACCTTGATCTCAATGGAATAGATCTACTTATTGGTCAACTTAAAGCATTTGATGGAGCATTACTTGTTATCAGTCATGACCGATATTTTCTTGATATGGTTGTAGACAAGATATGGGAGTTAAAAGACGGTAAAATTACGGAATATTGGGGTGGTTACTCGGATTACTTGCGTCAAAAAGAAGAAGAGCGACAACACCAAGCCGTAGAATATGAGCTGATGATGAAGGAACGGGAGCGATTAGAATCTGCTGTGCAAGAAAAACGCCAGCAAGCTAATCGATTAGACAATAAGAAAAAAGGAGAAAAATCCAAAAACTCTACCGAAAGTGCTGGACGACTTGGGCATGCAAAAATGACTGGCACCAAGCAAAGAAAACTGTATCAGGCAGCTAAGAGTATGGAAAAGCGTTTGGCTGCATTAGAAGATATTCAAGCACCAGAGCATTTGCGTTCTATTCGTTTTCGTCAAAGTTCAGCCCTAGAACTGCACAATAAGTTCCCGATTACGGCAGATGGTCTGAGCTTAAAATTTGGTAGCCGTACTATCTTTGATGACGCTAACTTTATAATACCGCTTGGCGCTAAAGTCGCTATAACTGGATCGAATGGAACAGGGAAAACGTCCTTGTTAAAAATGATATCAGAACGTGCTGATGGATTAACCATATCTCCAAAAGCTGAAATTGGCTACTTTACACAAACAGGATATAAATTTAACACGCATAAATCTGTGCTCTCCTTTATGCAGGAAGAGTGCGAGTACACAGTTGCGGAAATTCGTGCAGTATTGGCTTCAATGGGGATCGGAGCGAATGATATTCAAAAAAACTTATCCGACTTATCGGGAGGTGAAATCATCAAACTGCTTTTATCCAAAATGCTTTTAGGAAAATATAATATTTTGCTTATGGATGAACCAGGAAACTATCTTGACCTAAAAAGTATTGCCGCATTAGAAACAATGATGAAGTCCTATGCAGGAACTATTATCTTCGTATCTCATGACAAGCAATTGGTCGATAATATTGCTGACATTATCTACGAGATCAAAGACCACAAAATCATCAAGACTTTTGAGAGAGATTGTTAATGATAGCCAATCTAATCCGAACATTAATTATTGAACTCTTTAAAGGAAATTAAAAATGACAATTCAAGATATTCAATCACTTGCTGAAGCACACGGCTTGTTGCTTACGGACAAAATGAATTTCAATGAAATGGGCATTGATTTTAAGGTCGTTTTTGCTCTTGATACAAAGGGGCAACAATGGTTGCTGCGTATTCCTCGTCGTGATGGCATGAGGGAACAAATCAAGAAAGAAAAACGCATTTTAGAATTGGTAAAAAAACATCTTTCTGTAGAGGTTCCTGATTGGAGAATTTCATCTACAGAATTAGTGGCTTATCCCATACTTAAAGATAATCCTGTTTTAAATTTGGATGCTGAAACCTATGAAATAATTTGGAATATGGACAAAGATAGCCCGAAATACATAACATCTTTGGCAAAAACCTTATTTGAAATCCATAGTATTCCTGAAAAAGAAGTTCGGGAAAATGATTTGAAAATTATGAAACCTTCAGATTTAAGACCTGAAATAGCAAACAATTTGCAGTTAGTAAAATCTGAAATTGGTATAAGTGAGCAATTGGAAACCCGCTACAGAAAATGGTTGGATAATGATGTTCTATGGGCAGATTTCACCCAATTTATACATGGCGATTTATATGCTGGGCATGTACTAGCTTCAAAGGATGGAGCTGTTTCAGGCGTTATTGATTGGTCAACAGCCCATATAGATGACCCAGCGATTGATTTTGCTGGGCATGTAACTTTGTTTGGAGAAGAAAGCCTCAAAACTCTAATCATCGAGTATGAAAAACTAGGGGGTAAAGTTTGGAATAAACTATATGAACAGACTTTAGAAAGAGCAGCGGCCTCTCCTTTGATGTATGGTTTATTTGCCTTAGAAACTCAAAATGAAAGCCTTATCGTTGGAGCAAAAGCTCAGTTGGGAGTTATATAATTTAAAAATATGATTGCTGAGAACTGCCTTGTTTTGAAACTTGGTTGGCTTTAATTAGTTTTTAGTATTCTTTATAGAAAATGCCTCGATCAAGGGGCATTTCTAACAATCATTTAACATAAAATTTCTTATGTGAAGTAACCTGAATGCAGCGGTGCCGAGGGCGTTCAAAGTTCTGTGTCAGTAAATTTGACTAGATTTTAATTATATCATCTAATCGACCTTCAAAGTAAATGGATAATTGAGTAATGGTTTGTCCCCATTCCTGAATAGGCATTGTCCATTTTTCTGATGCCTGTTGAATACCAATATACAGTAATTTCATCAGACTATCCTCATTGGGGAAAGCTCCTTTGGTTTTGGTTAGTTTGCGGAATTGACGATGTACGGCTTCAACGGCATTGGTGGTGTAAATCGGCTTCCTAATCGCTTTAGGGTATTTGAAATAGGCGGATAGTAGATGCCATTTGGTACGCCATGACTGAATGACCACACCATATTTTTCGCCCCATTTTTCTTCTAGCTCATCCAGTGCTACTTCTGCCGCCCCTTTGGTATCAGCACGGTAAATTGGCTTTAAATCAGCCATAAATGCCTTCTGATCTTTACTGGCAACATAGCGTAAAGAATTACGGATTTGATGAACGATACACAGTTGTATTTCTGTTTGAGGGTAAATCGCTGCTATGGCTTCGGGGAAACCTTTTAGTCCATCTACACAGGCAATCAGAATATCCTGAACACCACGATTTTGTAGGTCTGTCAGTACACTAAGCCAATGGTTCGCCCCTTCGCTTTCCGACAAATGCAAGCCGAGTAGTTCCTTCTTACCTTCAACATTTAAAGCTAAAATGGTATAGATCGCTTTGCTCACATAAACACCTTTATCCTTCACTTTGTAATGTATGGCATCTAACCAAACAAAGGGATAAATTGTATCGAGTGGGCGTTGTTTCCATGCTTGTAACTGAGGGAGGAGCTTATCTGTAATATTGGTGATAGCACCATCTGAAATCTCCAATCCATACATATCAGCAACATGCTTTTGAATATCACGATAGCTCATACCAAGTGCATAGAGTGATATGATTTTATTGTCAATTTCTTCTGATAATTTGGTCTGGTTCTTTTTAACTAACTGTGGCTCAAATTCACCATTTCGATCTCTAGGGGTTTCAAGCTCAAATGAACCTGATGTAGATTTTACTGTCTTGCGAGTATAGCCATTGCGGCGATTACCTTGTTTCGGATTCGCTTCAATGTAATTCTCGATTTCTGCTTCAAGAGCAGCTTCGGTCAGCTGTTTAATTAAAGGGGTGAGTATGCCATTTTCTCCAGTCAGTGCTTGTCCTGACTGGAGTTGTTTTAAGGCTGTTTCAAAATCAAATGTAGTTGCCATAGTGCATCATTCCTGTTTTTAACAGTTTAAGGAAATGACACAGTTTTTTGAACACTACCGCGGTGCCCCATTGGGGGCGCGTTGAGATAAGCCTCTTTTAGATAACTTTAGCAACTCGATAGACAGTTGCAACTCCACAATTCACTGCTTTGGCAATTTCTTCCTTAGTCATATTGCCAACTACTAGCAATTCTTTTATTCGTTTATGTTTAGCCTCATTTGCCTTCTTGCCTGTTGGTTTGTAACCCGAACGTGCCAGGCCCTGCTTAATACGTTCTATACGTTTCTCATTGTCTAGGCGGGCCATTGTTGCCAGAAGATCAATCAACATATTGTTGATGAGTTCCAAGATTGAATGAGTAATGCTGTCACTGGTTTGAATCATTTGGTAGGTAGTAGGAAGATCTGCTACGACTAAACGAAGTCCCTTCTCCTGGATCCTGCGCTTCAGCTCTTGAAAATCTCGTTGGGTTAGGCGTGATAAGCGGTCAATACTTTCAACTAACAATGTGTCACCTTGATTTGCTTCTGACAGTAGCTTATTCAATTCAGGTCGGTCTAACTTCGTACCACTATAGTTTTCCACGTACACAATGGTTTCACCCAAATTCAAGTTTTGGTTTAGATCCTGAAGAATCTGCAAAGCCCTTTCTGCATCTTGATCTTTAGTTGAAGCTCGTAGATAAATACGTGTATTCATTTCTATCATTTAATCTTAATTCTATTAGATTAATGATAATACTATCATTTAATTATTGCATTAAGTCTAATGATAGATATTGTATGCGATTTGGCTCGCTATCATTCAGGTATAGTCTTTTGATAAAAAAAGCATGACTAAAAGCCATGCCTTGGGTGTTATTCCTAAGTAGAAATGTCCTACCTAATAACCAAATAGAAATGTCCTATATGGACATTTCCAAGTCAAGCACAGGATTTAGATTTCGTTCTTGAATTGCTGTTTTCTGTGCACGTCTGCTTGGCATCTTTTGAGAACGATTACGTTTGTTTTGCTGTTCCAGTTCTTCATGCTGTTGTTGGATATGATTCAGAACAGCACCCAACCGTTTATTCTCAACAATCTCTCGCTGATTCAGCTGACTTAATTTATCGAAGAGGCTGTAATTGATCTTTCGGCTATTATGCATGATGGCTACAGTACCATCCGGGTATTCAAGGAACTCAAGATACTTACCGATCAACCTTTGATTTTCTTCGGTGTTTTCCAGGAGATATACGCATTTATCATAAGTAATCGTCAGACTATTCGTGACTCTGCGGGGTTCACGCCAAGTAAAAATATCATCTAATTCTTCGGCTGTTTCAGTGATAGACCGATGTAGATTCTTAGGATTAAAAGCCATCTTGGCGAACTTCTGATTGAACTCCTCAATGAAGCAGGGTAGCCAGACATTAGCTTGCTCAATCGAACAGATGCCTTTCAGGCGCATCTCCTTGATCAGACGGTCCTGAAGGGTTCTGTTGGCCCGTTCCACACGGCCTTTGGCCTGCGGTGAATTAGCGAAGATGATATCGATATTCAGGGTGCTGAGTACACGTCCAAACTGGGTAATCTTGGTGTCTTTCTTGCTGCTTTGATTCACTCTAAAGACTGAATGTTTGTCGCTGTAAAACGCTAAAGGCTTACCGTGCTGTTCGACATATAAGCGTGTTGAAATCATATAGTCAAAGGTTGATTCTGACTCACAGAAGCGTAAATGCTGCAATTTTCCTGTAGCATCATCGATAAACACCAGCAGACAGCATTTAGCAGCGCGTCCTTCAAACCAGTCATGGTGTGAGCCATCAATTTGGATCAGTTCACCAAAGCAATCCCGGTTGTAACGAGGCTGATACGGTCGTTTCAGGCGCTTGGATCTAGGCATCCATAAGTCAGCTGCAATCATCCAAGAACGCAGGGTTTCTACTGAAAGATCGAATCCATGTACGGTGGTAAGCTTTTCATGCGCTAAAGTGGGTCCGAAACCATGCAGTTGGTCAGAAACAATATTGAGGCACTTGAGTCTGAGTTCTTCAGGAAGTTTAGAATTGCTGATTTGGCCACGACCGGCATGGGCTAATGCAGATGGACCTTGAGCTTTGTATTTCTGCAGTAAGCGTCTGATCTGACGTTCTGAAATATGAAGTAGCTGAGCAGCCTGGGATTGAGTTATGCGTTGATCGCAGATTTCCTGCAAGACCGACAATCGTTTAAGTTCTTTATCCGACATAGACACCAACATATCAAACCGTCCGCTAAGGAAATTGCAGAAGTGCATATTCTAAAAGCGGACATTTTTACTTTGGAGAAACCGGACATTTCTATTTTGGAGTTACATTGGGAATTCGTATAACGTGTATTATGTTAATTTTAGATAAACTATAGAATCCATTAGTTTTTAAACCAATAAATTAAATATTTTATGGAACTCCAGAATATTTATTCAGGCGATACTTAAGCAATAAGGGTAGGGTGATTACATAAAGTATTGCAGCTAATGCCCATACCATTCCAGGAGCTGATGCCCGAGTCATAAAATAGAGGCTAGTAACTAATACAGGACCAATTATAGCCCCCAGACTATTAAAACTGCTTAATAGCCCTTGTAATTCACCTTGTCTTTCATCACTAATACCTCTGGACATCATTGCTTGCAAAGCAGGAACGGCTACTCCACCAAGGGCAAACAATGGTAACAACGCAAAAGGCACCCATTCTTCAACAGCAATAGATAAAAGAAGTAAACCAATTGCATCGCAAGCTATTCCACATAACAACGTATTTTTCTCTCCAAACCTCTTTACCATAGGGGCGATAGCAAAAGCCTGTGCAATAGAATGGCATATTCCATAACTAGCAAGGGAAACACCTGCAATAAATATACTCCAGCCATAACGATCCTGCCCATAGATAACCCATAAAGTTGCGGGGACTTGTGAAACCAATGTGATAATTAAAAAGATACCAAGCAATGGAGCCATATTAGGTTGAGTGATCAAATAGGATAATTTCTTTAATATTGATTGCTCCTGAACCTTCTCAGTCATTTTATTGCTGTGTTTTGATTCTTTTAATAAGACTGCTGTCATTATTAAATTAATCCCATTCATAAAAGCAGCAGCAAAGAACGGTGCATGTAAGTTCCATTCACCCAAAACTCCACCTATTACCGGACCCGCTATAAACCCAATACCAAAGACAGCTCCAAGGAGACCAAACCTTTTTGCACGCTCATGGGCTGGAGTAATATCTGAAACATAAGCTGTTGCAACAGCCATGTTGGCACCTGTAATTCCCGCAAAAATACGACCAATATATAGCCACAATAGAGAAGGAGCAGCAGCCATTAGGAGATAATCAGCCGTTGCACCAGCAATTGAAATAATTAATACAGGTCGACGTCCAAATCGGTCACTCAACGCTCCAAGGATAGGTGTAAAAATGAACTGCATCAGAGCATACACAGCTAATAAAGCACCATAGTGAACACCGCCTGCTTCAGCTCCAGCCAATGACCGTAATAATTCAGGCAAGATCGGCATAATTAAACCAATCCCAACAGCATCCAGAAATATAGTGATTAAAATCACGCTCAATGATTTCTTCACAAATGTCTTCTCTAGCAATGATAGAATTAATATTCTCTCACACACTCCCTATCAGTGATAGATTTATGAGTAAAAAAGATATTGCACCTCAACGTCTGACACGTGAAATAGTCCTGCGTACCGCATTGGATATGTTGAATGAAGAAGGCATAGATTCAATAACCACACGCAAGCTAGCTCAACGATTGGGTATTAAATCTCCAACTCTATATTGGCATTTCAAGAATAAATCCTTGTTAATGGAAGCAATGGCGGAAACCATTATAAATGAACACCATTTAGTTTCTTTACCCATCGATGGGATGACATGGCAAGATTGGTTGCTCGCTAATTCTGTAAGCTTTCGTCGAGCACTACTAGCTTACCGTGATGGTGCTCGTCTACATGCAAGAACTAGCCCCAGTCAAGGACATTTCAACACGATTGAGGCCCAAGTTGCGCTGTTATCTCATGCTGGGTTTTCTCCTGTTGAAGCAGTTGCATTACTTATGACATTAGGAAGGTTTATTGTTGGGTGGGTCCTTGAGGAGCAGCAAGAAGAAATAAGATCAGACCCACCATTCGAAGCCGATCCAACTATATATCCACTCATGCTCCAAGGAGTGAATACCTTACAAAATATGAATGCGGATGACATTTTTGAAAATGGGATTCGTATGGTGATTATCGGTGCTGAAAGACAACTTGATATTAAAATGCAAACTTAACTCTATACTGCTTTAAGCAACTGTTCTATTTAGTAATAAAGCTTTTATCCTTAATTATTTAACATAATAGAGCTTATACGAAACGTTTTTTTAATATTACTTTAAGATCAGTATCTTATCGTTATTCATACCCTTTGGAACGTTCTCGTTCAACCGACTTGGAAACAAGTCGGTTTCTTTTTAAGCAAAACTGTAACTTTTAGCCAATAAGATTGATCAGAAAACATTCGTTTTTGTATTTTTTCCTGATTTCTCAATGGTCCAGATTCAGAAATAATCCCCAATTTCTGCGGACAACTCTTGGGATAAAATAGGCCAACTTTGTAAGCTAAAACTTACACAGATTTAAGGATTTTGCGGATTGGTAATCCAAAGCATTAGCCCTATGATGAATACATAAGGGAACTGGATGTTTCCAGAAAACAATAATAAGAAAATTGCGCAAGGAATGGGCAGCACGAGATCAGTAAGACGAGCAACCCGATATGAAAAAGCCCGACAGGATGTCGGGCTTTTTTATTGCCTGCATTTAAGGTCTAATCAGTCTTAGCCAATTCATTTTGGTTGATAAGTTTAATCAGCGCATTTTGAACAAACTCATCAAGTTCAATCCCTTTTTCTTTTATGATGGTTTCTATCTCTGCTATCGTTTCACTTTCTAACTCGAACTCGATTTCTGCTGATGTTTCCATAAGTAAATCATAGTTATTTTCGACCATCTTTTTAAAGGTTTCTTCTAGATCTTTTGTTGATGGAATATTGAAAGATAAGCGTAATGAGCTATTGATAATTTCAACATGGGTATACCCTAAATACTCAGTACTTTTTCCTACAAATCCTAAGTGCTTCATAAAAAACCTTAAATAAATATAGTAGAGAGCTGTCTAAATTAAGCCAGACTCTCTTTTACAAATTTTGGATCAACAATAAATAATCAAATAACGCCGATTATGTTAATTTTAGAAAGTCTTCAAGCTCACCTTAAAGAATTAATCTACTAGAGGATGCTCTTTCATTAAATTCTGTATGTCATTTGGGTCATAACAACCACATAAGCCTAGAAGCACTACGTCTGATATCTCATCAATACAACAACCTGAAACGATTTGCATACGTTGATTTTTGTCATATCCAAAAACTGTATATGTAAAATCTTCATCATCAAAATGATCTTTACAGACTGAACAGCAATCAGGGTATTTCTTCAAAACCTCATCAATATCTTTTTGCTGAGTAACAGTAACGCTCATATAACAACTCAAATAACTTTTCTTGGTCATAATTTTACATCTATATTTTTCTGAATATCCTTTTATTTAGCATGATGGGCGTTATTCGAAACGAAAGCTACCAGCTCTCGTTTTTTGTTATGGAAACTGCTAAAATTCAAATACGCCATTGACGTATAAAGAGTCCATGTTATTTATTGAAACCAGCATCTTTACCAAGCAAATTAAAGACCTTGTATCTGATGAGGAATATCGTCAACTTCAGCAAGATCTTTTGGTACAGCCTGATAGAGGTGATCTAATCAAGAATGGCGGTGGTATTCGCAAAGTACGTTGTGCTCAAGGTAACAAAGGGAAAAGTGGTGGGATACGGGTGATTTATTATTGGGTCACCGAGGATGATCAGATCTTTTTCTTAGTGGCTTATCCAAAATCAGTAAAAGATAATTTAACAGATAAGGAAACTGCCATTCTGCGCCAACTCGTGAAGGAGCAATTTCATGGATAACAACTTATTTGATGACTTGGTTGCTTCAATCAAAGAAGCTGGAGCTATCAAACGTAAAGAAGTTAAAGCAAGCCGAGTTACAGAACTCGAATTGCCTGATATTAAAGAAGTACGTGAAAAAACTGGCTTGAGCCAAAATGAATTTGCTGCACGTCTACATATTAGCCCCCGTACCCTGCAAAATTGGGAACAGGGACGACGCTATCCAACTGGACCAGCAGCTACATTGATTCGAATTTTAGATGCTCATCCAAGTCTTATTTGAAAAAATTACTTAAAAAATGGGAGCTTAATGCTCCCATTTTTAGATTCGTATAACGTGTATTATGTTAATTTTAGAAAATTTAAAAGGAATTTATGTCTAACTACACTAACTACCTTAATCTTTCCACTAGAGCTATATGTGATGCTGTCATGAGCTTTGATCAAGCTCGTTCTGCTGAAAAAATGATGGGGTGGGAGTACGTTGGAGAAGATAATTCAGCTTGGGAAGAAGGTCCTTATTTAGCATCAGGGGCAAATCAGAAAGATATAGATAGAAACCACCCATACTGTATGAGATCAAGCATCTATATGCGTGCAATAGCAGGGATTGTTTTAGATAATCAGTTTAGTAATACGGGGAAAACTCATATACCAACATCTAAAATTAAATCACATCAATCAAGGGTTGAACCTATTATTGCAAAGTTAATTATGATTGAACAATTTGAAATTTTTAAAGATTTTATGGTTTCTTGTGATGGTCCATACAATAAGAAACAAGTAGAAAAATGGGTGGGAAAACTTCCAGATGACGTATTGAGTGAAATATCACGTTTAACATTAAGAAGAAATGCATTAACTCATGACATTGATTATGAACTTCCAACAATGAAAGAAGCGGTGGAATTTTTTTATACTTTAAGATTCATTGTAACCAATCATTTTAATTTTCCTTATAAAAATAAGTGAAGATTCAAAGGTCTAAAAATTCGCTATAATAGCCAATGATTAAAACGTTCCCATTTTAGGGAATATGTAAAAAAGATACCAAAAAGGTAACATTTACTATAAAATTATCTCTAGGGAAGTCATGAAAGTATTAGGTTTAGATTTATTAACTGATTTCTCTAAAAAGCATGCTAATGCTAAATCGCAATTAGATGCTTGGTATGCCGAAGCTAAACAAGCTAATTGGAAAACAACTCATGATATTAAGCAACGATATAGCTCTGCAGATTTTTTATCTGATAACAGAGTGATATTTAACATCAAGGGAAATGACTATCGCCTTGTGGTTAAAGTTAGATATCAAAACGGTATCGTGAAAATTGAATGGTTAGGTACTCATGCTGAGTATAGTAAAAAGAAGTTTTAGGAACTGGCTATGAATCTAAAAATTATAAAAAATGCTAATGATCATGCAGAAGCTCTTAAAAGATTAGATGAATTATTTGATTTAGACCCTATCGAGGGATCTAAAGAGAGTAATGAGTTAGATGTCTTGGCTCTGTTAATTGAACAATATGAAATGGAAAAATTTCCTATTGATAAGCCAACACCTATCGAAGCCATTAAATTTCGTATGGATCAACAAGGTTTAAAAGCTAAAGATCTTGTGCCTTATATAGGATCAGCTCCGAAAGTTTCAGAAGTTCTAAATAATAAACGTTCACTTAGTTTATCTATGATCAGAAAATTGAGTGAAGGTTTAGATATTCCAGTAGATATCTTAATTCAAGACTGTGATAGCTTAGAAACTTACCATGATAATTTAGATTACAGACAATTTCCTTTAGTCGAAATTTTTAAGAGAGGTTATTTAACTAACTTTTCAGGCAGTCTTAATGATCTAAAAGAATATGCTTCTGAGCATATAAGCGATTTTTTAAAGAAAGCAGGATTTAATTCTAATTTCCAACCTATGTTAGCTCGAAGTAGTGCTAATTTAAGTGGCAATTCGAAAGAATTTGATGCTTATGCAAGATTGATATGGCAAGCACAAATTATACATAAAGCTAATTGCTTGAATATCAATCAAGAGTATACCGTTGGGACGGTAACAAAAGAATGGATGCAAGAGGTTGCAAAACTATCCTGGTATCAATCGGGCCCACAACTAGCAATAGAGCATTTAAAGAAATTTGGAATAACTGTTGTTCTCGAGAAACATTTACCTAAAACCTATTTAGATGGTGCCGTATGTTTTCATAATGGAAAGCCTATAATAGCCTTGACATTAAGACGCGATACTATCGACAATTTTTGGTTTACTCTCATGCATGAGTTAGCTCACATATCTCTTCATTTTGATCAAAATGAAGAGTGGTTTTTAGATGATTTAGAGCAAACTTGTGATGATCCTAGAGAAGATGAAGCGAATGCTTTAGCTAGAGAAGTTTTGATTCCAAATAACGTATTTTATAACTATCCTCATACTGATAAAGGAATTTCTGATATGGCAAGCCATTTAAGAATTTCGCCTTGTATCGTTGCTGGTAGAATTAGATTTGAAAGTGATAACTTCAAGTTATTTGGGCAAAAATTTAGAGATAGAACAAGTAAAATACTTAAAATTTAGAACTAGAAATAACCGGATACTATCAAGTGTTCGGTTATTTAACATAAAATCTCTTATACGCAGCCCAGGTTAATCCTGGGCTTTTTGTTCAATCTGATCCTTGGCCTCAAACATACCAGGATTGGTAATCTGGATATTGTCCTGACAATTTCCGCAAAGCATCAGCCCTGCAAAAAGCTGTACGTTTTCCCTTGAATCACAGAAAGCACATGGTTTAGAGAGTTGAATAATATTGCTCATGGCTTTTTCCCCTCAAAGTAGTGATGTTGGGCATATGTGTTTCCCTTTGCTTGCATTCCTCGAATGTCTTCTTGATCGACTTTTAAGTGCATCAGCATACCCATTTGAAACATATATATCTGACTAAAGTCTGCAAAGAATCTTTTGTTCAGATAATTGGCTTCAGTAAACTTATCTAGGGAATAATTAATTTGCTTTTCAAAATCATTCACCAATGTTTCAATCCGACTGGCCTGCCGTTCAATACTGGCCATCTGTAAATTACTGGTCAGCAGATCCCGCAAATAAGTCCCTAATTTATCGCCCTTCAACTGCGCCAAACGCTCATATTCTTGTGCGACCTGATTGTCTAATCTGACGGCAACGGTTCGAGTACTGTTCATGAAAAACTCCTATCATTTGTTTTCAATCTAAGCACCTAATTTCTAAAAAGTAACTATCAAATATAAGTAAACACTGTGTTAAGTTTTAATGATTACAGGTTAAATATCTAATATAAAAAGAGAAATTTAAATAAAAGCGTAAACAAAGGTGATTACAATCTATCTTATTGTTTTGTAAGTAAATATTGCACTTTATCTGCAACAAAAAGTGTTTACAGCTAAGCCTATGAAATGCAACAAAAAACATGATAAAAGCGTAAACGCTTTCCAGACAGATGAAAAATCGCTGTATCCCTTATAGGGTAAGGCTTTGGAGCCTTTATCTTTAGATGCGTG
This sequence comes from Acinetobacter sp. WCHA55, assembly GCF_002165305.2. Lineage (NCBI taxonomy): Bacteria > Pseudomonadati > Pseudomonadota > Gammaproteobacteria > Moraxellales > Moraxellaceae > Acinetobacter > Acinetobacter sp. WCHA55. Next base: position 15,542 of record NZ_CP032281.1, read on the forward strand.
GTGTGTGAACCAAAAATTGCCGGTATGTACCGGCTCCCAATCCATTTAATTGACTGAACTGACAGTAAAGATAGTGCTTGGCCAAAAGAGATCCTGACTATTGTGTTTCTTAAGAGAAAAATCTATAAGCGGAAACTTTAGCCTACAGGTCAAAAATAAAACCCAAGTTAAAACGCTCTCACATGCGATTTCAGCCACATTTTTACTTAAGACATAGAATCCACTATTGAAATGAGTAATCAGATCAAAAAACGCAAATGAGCGCCAAATAGAGGCTATTTTTTCTAATCGGGATGAATAGAGTGAGTGTCTACGAGCGAAGTACCAAAATTTGCCCCCAGACTCTCTGAAAAACAGCTTTTTAGGCTGTGAAGCCTAAATAAGCGTAAATCACATGCAGAAAATTGGGTCTAGATCGAGCGTAGCGAGTAAAAAAGCTTTATGAGCGAAGCGAATTCCGAGTTTCTTTTGCTCTTGCTTTTGCTTTTTCTTAAAGTCACAACAGGATGATCTAAAAAATTGCCCCACGAATCGAGCGAAAGCGAGATTCAATAGAGTTTGAGCGTAGCGAAAACCAAGGGCAATTTTTCCTTGCTATGGCTTTTAATTATTTTAAAGTTTTTAAATGCTTTTAAAAACACTGAAATCCTTTATTTATAGGGTATACAGTGGATATATAACACCAAAAAGTCACCTATACAACACCAAAAAGTCACCTATACAACACCAAAAAGTCACCTATACAACACCAAAAAGTCACCTATTTACACCATTAATTAATGATGGTGTAATAACACCACGTATAATAAAGGTGTAGCAA
>NZ_CP032282.1 GCF_002165305.2 Acinetobacter sp. WCHA55
TCCTTTTGCAGGCAGTCGTATGATGCGTGATTTGTTGAATCGTCAAGGACATCATATAGGACGACGTCATACACGTACTTTAATGAAGAAAATGGGTATTCAGGCGTTATATTGCAAACCAAATTTAAGCCAGGCTAATCAAGCTCACCGTAAATATCCATATCTGCTCAAAGGGTTGGCTATTCAGCGCAGTAATCAAGTGTGGTCTACGGATATAACGTATATCCCTATGGCAAAAGGCTTTGTTTATTTATGTGCTGTGATTGATTGGCATAGCCGCAAGGTACTTGCGCATAGGGTATCGATTAGTATGGAGGTGGATTTTTGTATTTCGGCTTTAAATGAAGCGATTGAAAAATATGGTCGACCTGAAATATTTAATACAGACCAAGGCAGCCAGTTTACCAGTGATGCATTTATTGATGTATTGAAATCAAATGGCATTCAAATCAGTATGGATGGTAAAGGTCGATGGGTAGATAATGTGATGGTTGAACGATTATGGCGGAGCGTTAAATATGAAGAGGTGTATCTCAAAGCTTATAGCAGTGTCACAGATGCGAAAAAGCAATTAAGTGCATATTTTGAGTTTTATAATTTGAAACGACCTCATTCGAGTCTAGACAAAATGACACCAAATGAGTTTTACTATGATCAGCTACCCCAACAAAACAAGGTGGCTTAACTAGAGCGGAATATCACTTATAAATACGCTTTTAGTTGTTCAAACAAGTGGGACCACCTCTAATCAATGTTCCACGATTTTGATTAAATAAACTGAATAATTCAATCTGCAGAATTTAAGCGATTATCTTGAATAAGATCACTCAACTTACCTTCAAGCGATTCGATTTTATATTTCAGAGACAAGATTGAATCTTTTAAACGTGAATTTTTAGGTGCATCCGGATTCTTTAATTGATTAAAAACCTCTAATAATTCGCTGTGATGAGTGCTTAACCTTTCAATGTCACTTTCAATAGCCATTCTTGGTGTCCACAGAGCAAGTAAACTTTGCTCATAATCTTTGAGTTCTTGATGACTCATTGCATCTAATTCAGCCTTAGTTCTCATGGTTTAAAATCCGTCTTGCTATGAAGAGCTTTAAAAATCCGTTTTGTTGTTTCCTCTCTTACACTTTTCGGATCTCGTAAGATGCCACTAATCCAGAGGGCAAATGTCGGGTAGTCTGGGAAATTACTGAGGTCTGATAGCTCAGAAAGTTTAGATAAAATAGTGCTGTACTTGTTAATTTGAGCATCAGATAAATTGCAGAACATATCTATAGTTCTTTGATCTCGCTGAGGCGCTATTAATTTTGGCTTAGGTTTTTCTTTCACTATAAATTTAAAGCCAACTACTGAACGCCCTTTTTTTACATTTTCATAAGTGAGTTCAATATCTGTATTAGTTGTAATCTCATTTAATGAAGGCTTCATTACTCGGTCTTTTAAATTACAGAGTTTGTCATAAGATTTGGGCAAACCCAGCTCATTTTTTATATGTTCTAAGGACATTTCAAATTGTCCCATTGCTTGATGCTTTTTAGCTAAATGATAAAGATCGAATGAGTAATCTTTTTTCAAACTTAGTACGATATCTTTTTTATATTTTGTATAAGGGTTTAATTTATCAAACTCTTTTAACATCAGTAGAACGATTTCAGGGAAACGTATAGCTATCCCTCCGTCTTCATAAGTGCAATCAATCACCCAATTCGACAGCACCTTTTTTCCTCTTTCATTGTTATAAGAGAAATTTCTTTTAAGTAGATTCTTGCTGGCTAGTTCTAACTGCGTATATGCGGAATGCGTTTTAATGCCACATTCTCTAGCAAACTCTTCTGCCGTAATCATAATTCGGTCTTTTTCAGTTGCATCAGTGGTTCTAGCAATTGGGCTAGCAAGTATTAACATTCGTTTTTCATCAATGTTCATACTCTTAAAGCATTCTTGAACATTGTTTTGCATAACAACCCAGCTCAGAGGATATGTTTTTTTATTTTCGTCCATATAACTACAACCCCAAAAAACTAACTAACTACATTGGTATTTATGTAGCTTAAACATACATTGTCGTTTATTTTTTGACTACTATTTTTGTAGTTTTTTAACAAAACTACAAACTTTTTCTTGTAGTTTAATGTCCGGTAAAAGTAGTTTCTATGTCCGGTAAAAGTAGTTTTTTAAGTCCATTTTGTCCGGCATTTGTAGTTTAATGTCCGGTAAAAGTAGTTTTTTAAAGTCTGAAAGCATTGCTAGGCGTGGTTTATAGGGGGGTCTAAAAGCTTTTAAAAGCTTTTTAAAAGAATAAAAGGGAATTTATTTCCAAAGTGAGTTATTAAAACTGCCCTTGGTACTCGCTAAAGCTCGTACTCTATTGAAGCTCGTTTCACTCGCTTCGTGGGGGGCAGTTTTTTGCATATATGATCAAGGATTCAAAAAGCAAAACATGAATAATGCATTCGCTATGCTCATGCTTTTTGACGAGCAAAAGCATCAATACTTCGCTCGTAGACACTCGCTAATCACTGTCCCCAGTAATTCAATAAAAAACGGTTTTTCAGAGGGGGAATAAGCAAACTTTCGTTGTGTCGCTCGTAGATACTCGCTAAAAGGCTCTCATTTGCGTTCTAAGCGATTTTATTTTTATCAACTATAGTTTTACTGTATTTCTATCAAAAGTCGCTAAAACCCCCGTTTTTTTGCGCTTAAATGGGATTTCTAAGGCGTGTAGTCATGGTTATTGTCATTTTCTGGCTTTTTAGGCTCATTTCTCTGCTGTTTTTCTTGTTCTTGGCGTCTTACAAATGCCAAATGTTCTTGTTGCTCTCGTTCTTGTGCATAGCGTTGTTCTTGTTGCTCTCGTTCTTTACGTAACTGCTGTTCTCTAGATTCACGATCTTTTCGGTCGTTTTCGAGCTGTATTGCTCTTTTTTGGGAAAACTCTTGCTGCGCTTCGGTCTCAATTTTTTTTGTAAAAGCCGCATGCAATTCTTGGATTTTTAGATCTTCCATTTCTTCTGCATATAGTCGCTTTTGTTTTTCACCATTTTGAGGACTAAAGTATTTATTTCCATAGTTATCTTCTTCAAATATATAACTATTTATGATCTCCAGTCTTTGATCGCGTACATACTCTTGATACTCAGTTTCTCTGCGTGATATTTCAGAAATTTGATGATCTATATTTGAAATTTGATCATTAAGTTTTCGTTGTTTAACAGTGATGTTCGGTTCGTCAAATTTTGCAAAAGACTTTTTAGGCTGGAGCAGCTGATTTTCTTCTGTCCATTTATTTAAATGATCAGAATATCTCTCTTTTTTTTCTATTTCACTAAGACCAGAAATATGCTTTTGGATGTCTAGTTGGGTGTTGTGTTGGTCGATCAGGTCATTTATTTGATTGATCCATTTTGTTTTAAAAAATAAAGGCTCTTTTTTGCGTAGTTCTGATATTGCAGAACTCATCGTGTCTAATTTTGTTGTTAATTTTGATAATTCTTCATTTTGGAATTCATAAAGTTTCTGAGAAGTTTTTTCTGAATACTCAGCTTGAGAGTATTGAAACTGAAGCTCACTTCGTACTTTTTGAACAAGATCCTCAGATACTTTGATGTTTTCATCCAGTGCGATGACCTTTTTGATTTTTAAATTACGTAGCTTAATTTCATCATTTTTCAGACTAATTTCTGTAAATATCCCTCGTCTCCGGAGGTATGTCGCTTGAGGACCTTCGTGCTGAGTTGCTTCTAGGTCACTTTCCTGGTCTTCATAACTTCTGTGATCGACACGTTCATCAAATCCATTTTGTTCCAGGTGATGATTGCATAACTCTGCAAATGATTCTCTCCAGTGGCTTACAGTTTCTGTGCCATTGTCACGACTGAAGTCCCTATATTTTTTTGCTGAAAAGCCACCCTGCTCATTAATACTTCGGGTTGTGAACATGATGTGTGCATGGTAGTTGCGTTCATCACTTCCACTGTCTGTATGAGGTGCATGAATAGCAGCATCAACGATGACACCGTATTTTTTAACGAGGTTTCGGCAAAGTTCATTGAGCATATTTTCACGCTGTTCAGCGTTTAACTCACTGGGAAATGCAATCTCAAACTCTCTTGCAAGTAATGCATCTTTTCTACGTTCAACCTTTTCGACTTCATTCCAAAGTGTTTGGCGCTTGAGTAACTCAGTATTTGTATTTTCAGGTGCATAGATTTTTGTAAATTCGACACCAGTTTTTCTTGTGTAGTCTTGTTCTTTTCCATAAAAATCGCATACCAATTTTTCACTTGAACGATATGCAGCACAAGCAACGGCCGATCGTCCATTACCTCTACTAATCGTTTTAACTGAAAAATGATATATCGCCATTTTGCTTTTGCTCTTTATTTCGATTTATCGAAATTACCAACATGTATATGTTGGTCAGGGGATTACAAAGGGGATTTACCCCTTGTCGCACCATTGGATGAAATCCAATGGCTAAGTGCGCCCTTCGGGAAAACCACGATAGCATGGGCTGTCTTGAATTTCAATTCAAACAGACCTATGCTTGAGGGGGATTCCTTGAGATGGTGATGGTATGAGTGTTGAAACTTTAGAGCAAAAAATTGCAAAGCAAGAAGAACGATTAAGACAACTAAAAGCACAAAAACAAGCTATTGCTGCTCGTGAAAAAAAGAAAAATTCTGATCGACAAAGAAAAGATGATACTAGACGTAAAATTCTACTGGGAGCTTGGGTTCTAAACAAACTGAAAAATGATGAATCTTTTAAGGGTCAACTAACCGATTTTGAAAAGTTTTTAAGCACGGAAAGTAAGACTGAAGAAAATAGGCAGAAAGATAAAGATCTTTTTAATGGCGTTATATGGAATAACACCTAAATTTCGCATATGAGATTTTGTATTAAATAAAAAAACAATCCCCTAAAAATAGGGGATCTTGTTAGTAATGGAATCGACATTGAATTATAGAGATTCGTTCATCTGTCACTTCATAAACTAATCTATGCTTTTCATCAATCCTACGACTCCAAAATCCTGAAAGATTAGCTTTTAAAGGTTCTGGTTTTCCTGTTCCTTCAAAAGGTGTTCGCTGACATTCTTTGATTAAGGTATTAATACGCTTAAGTATCTTTTTATCCTGTGTCTGCCAATAGATATATTCATCCCAGGCATTATCAGTCCATTCGACGTTACGATTCGTCATCCTCAATCAACTCTCTGTGTTTTGTTTTCCCTGCACGTAATTGAGCAATTGATTCATTTAAACGACTTGCATTATTTGGAGATGAAAGGAGATATAACGTTTCCATTAAGCTATCATAATGATCTTGTCCCATTACTACAGCATGGCCACCTTCTTTTCTTGTAATAAAAGCAACGTCTACATCATCAATTACTTTATCTAAAACAGATTTTAAATTGTTACGTGCGTCCGTATATGTAAATACATGCATATATCTATCCCTCATAGGGTAAGCTGCGTCAAAACGCTGCTAGCTAGACTACCTAGGCGGTAGTGATTGAAACTTTACAATCCTAAATGTACAGAATACTGTACATATTGTCAATTTCGTATAACAGCCATTATGTTAAATAACTTTTAGAAGCTTTAGTACAAGCTTGACAGATTGTCTTATCATTATAAAATAACCTTATTCAAATCATCCTCCCAAGAGTAACGCCAATGAAGTAAGTCATTTTCTCATCATTATTTTTAAACTTTTGATGTGCAAAATAGATTCTACTTGTGGCTATATATTCTTGGTCTCTACTTTATATCCTAAATAATATATTGTTTTTTATAAGTTAATCTTCACTATTTTGCATATCCTCTACATGAGGAATTTTTTATGCAACATGCATGTATTGCTTCAAACTTAAATTTAGAATTTTCTACACAGAAAATGTTTGATCAGCTAAACATTACGCTTTTATCAGGACAGGTTTCTGCATTAATTGGACGTAATGGTTTAGGTAAATCCCTATTGTTCAGAATATTAGATCAAAGCCAAGCTTTAGATATTCATTATAGTGGTCAAGTTTCATGGAATATCCAACATGATTATTTGGCACAATTAGAACGCCTTAATGCTGAAAATATTGCACAAGCATTAGAGGTAGATCATTTACATCATGCTTTTCGGCGTATAGAGAACAATACAGCTAGTTTTGATGATTATGAGTTAGTTGAAAATACCTGGGATTTACCACAAAAATGGCAAAATATACTTGAAAATGCTGACTTACCTACGGATTTGAACTTTCCAACAGAAAAACTGAGTGAAGGACAAAAAACAAAGCTGGCTTTATGTCGTTTGTTTTTAAAAAAGGATCACTATCTACTTTTAGATGAACCAAGCAACCATTTAGACTCAACATCTAGACAATGGTTAATTGAGAGTATTTTGGCACACCCTAGTGGTGTATGCCTGATTAGTCATGATCGCCAATTACTCAATCAAGTCCAACATATTTATGCTTTAACTGAATTAGGCTTACAACACTACAAAGGTAATTATGAGCATTACATTCAACAGCATCAGCTACACATGGATGCATTAACTCAGTCTATTAATAATGAGAAAAAAGAATTAAAGCAGTTAAAACAACGGCAACATGATAGCTTAATGAAAGCGAATAAACGTCAATCTAAAGGCAATGAACTTCGTGATTCTAATTCTCAAGCAAAGATTTTTCTAGATTTCAAAAAGGAAAATGCTGGACAAAGCTTAGGTAAGCTACGTGCCCAACAAACTCGACAAACTGATGATTTGAAAAATAGTCTGATTAATAGGCAGACCATTGTAGAAAAAATCAAAGCTCAGAAGTTTGAATTCCACTTACAGAGTACGAAGCAAGGAGAGATTTTAAGAATTTATGATTTAAAGCTACCCCATACAGCAACAAATAAAATTAATTTTGCATTGAAAGCTGGCGAAAAAATCCATCTTAAAGGTGCTAATGGAATTGGTAAATCAACCTTATTGAAATTGATTTCTACCCATCAACGTGATGATATTTTCTTTAGTGGAACATGTTTGTATTTAGATCAAAACTTTAGTTTATTAAATAATGATTTATCCGTAATCGAAAACCTTGCACTTTATAACTCCAATCTTACTGAAGTTGAGTGGAGAAATTTGTTAGGTCAGTTACGTATTCGTCGTGAAAAAGCTTTATTAAAACTATCAGAACTGAGTGGTGGTGAAAAATTGAAAGTCGCATTATTAGCAATGAGTCACTATCCTGATGGTATTGATTTATTATTGCTTGATGAACCAGAAAATCATTTAGATATTGAGTCTAGAGAGCTTCTATCGCAGGCTATTAGCCAATATCAGGGCGCTGTAATTTTAGTTTCACATGATCATTTTTTTGTTGAACAGTGTGAAATATCTGAAGAGTATTTAATTGAGTAAAATGACATTTTCAAATATATAGATTTATTAGTTCTACTAAAATTAACATAATACACCTTATACGAAATGCTTTTGTAACTCCAAAATAGAAATGTCCGGTTTCTCCAAAGTAAAAATGTCCGCTTTTAGAATATGCACTTCTGCAATTTCCTTAGCGGACGGTTTGATATGTTGGTGTCTATGTCGGATAAAGAACTTAAACGATTGTCGGTCTTGCAGGAAATCTGCGATCAACGCATAACTCAATCCCAGGCTGCTCAGCTACTTCATATTTCAGAACGTCAGATCAGACGCTTACTGCAGAAATACAAAGCTCAAGGTCCATCTGCATTAGCCCATGCCGGTCGTGGCCAAATCAGCAATTCTAAACTTCCTGAAGAACTCAGACTCAAGTGCCTCAATATTGTTTCTGACCAACTGCATGGTTTCGGACCCACTTTAGCGCATGAAAAGCTTACCACCGTACATGGATTCGATCTTTCAGTAGAAACCCTGCGTTCTTGGATGATTGCAGCTGACTTATGGATGCCTAGATCCAAGCGCCTGAAACGACCGTATCAGCCTCGTTACAACCGGGATTGCTTTGGTGAACTGATCCAAATTGATGGCTCACACCATGACTGGTTTGAAGGACGCGCTGCTAAATGCTGTCTGCTGGTGTTTATCGATGATGCTACAGGAAAATTGCAGCATTTACGCTTCTGTGAGTCAGAATCAACCTTTGACTATATGATTTCAACACGCTTATATGTCGAACAGCACGGTAAGCCTTTAGCGTTTTACAGCGACAAACATTCAGTCTTTAGAGTGAATCAAAGCAGCAAGAAAGACACCAAGATTACCCAGTTTGGACGTGTACTCAGCACCCTGAATATCGATATCATCTTCGCTAATTCACCGCAGGCCAAAGGCCGTGTGGAACGGGCCAACAGAACCCTTCAGGACCGTCTGATCAAGGAGATGCGCCTGAAAGGCATCTGTTCGATTGAGCAAGCTAATGTCTGGCTACCCTGCTTCATTGAGGAGTTCAATCAGAAGTTCGCCAAGATGGCTTTTAATCCTAAGAATCTACATCGGTCTATCACTGAAACAGCCGAAGAATTAGATGATATTTTTACTTGGCGTGAACCCCGCAGAGTCACGAATAGTCTGACGATTACTTATGATAAATGCGTATATCTCCTGGAAAACACCGAAGAAAATCAAAGGTTGATCGGTAAGTATCTTGAGTTCCTTGAATACCCGGATGGTACTGTAGCCATCATGCATAATAGCCGAAAGATCAATTACAGCCTCTTCGATAAATTAAGTCAGCTGAATCAGCGAGAGATTGTTGAGAATAAACGGTTGGGTGCTGTTCTGAATCATATCCAACAACAGCATGAAGAACTGGAACAGCAAAACAAACGTAATCGTTCTCAAAAGATGCCAAGCAGACGTGCACAGAAAACAGCAATTCAAGAACGAAATCTAAATCCTGTGCTTGACTTGGAAATGTCCATATAGGACATTTCTATTTGGTTATTAGGTAGGACATTTCTACTTAGGAATAACAGCTTTATAATTATCCTTATAATTCAACGCTGTAGTTTCTAGTTGATAGCCCGAACATCACTGTTCGGGCTTTTTTAATGATTTGTCACGTTCCACGCCTACTATTTAATCAATGTTTCACAACTTTGATTAGCTCAATTAAATAATTAAAACCTAGATAATAAGAACCGAGCGAGTGTCTACGAGCGATTGAGCATCATCAAAATTTCGCCCTCGCCTTTTCTCTGATTACAAGCTCCCTTTCGATTTTAAACGGTAGGTACAGAGCATCCCGAATGGGTGCGAACTTTGGAGCTTTTGCTTTTCAAAAAGTATGAGCGAAGCGAATACATTACCAATATTTTTGCTTTTAGATTTCACAAATAGGATTACCCAAAAACTGCCCCACGAAGCGAGGAACGAGCTTCAATAGAGTACGAGCTTTAGCGAGTACCTAGGGCAGTTTGCACTCCCCTCTCGAAAGGCTTTTAATTATTTTTAAAGCTTTTAAATGCTTTTAGATAAGCTGAAAACATTGATATTAGAGGACTACAGCTTATATAAGCACACAAATTCTCTTGTATAAGCACACAAATTCTCTTGTATAAGCACACAAATTCTCTTGTATAAGCACACAAATTCTCTTGATTTACACACATAAAATATATAGTGTGTAAATACACATTAATAATAACGTGTATTTAATATGAAGAATGGTTTAGTTGTGAAAGATAATGCATTAATAAACGCCAGTTATAATTTAGAACTAACGGAACAGCGTTTAGTCATGCTTGCAATCATTAATGCAAGGGAATTAGGGCGGGGTATTACGGCAGATAGCAAACTAGAAATACATGCTAGTGACTATGCAAAACTATTTAATGTATCACCTGATGCATCCTACAAAGCCCTGAAAGATGCCGTAAATAATCTATTTAACAGGCAGTTTAGCTATACAGCCGAATATAAAAAAACAGGGAAGGTAGGTATCGTTCGCTCTCGCTGGGTAAGCCGTATTTTTTATGTAGATGATTTGGCATTACTAGAAATTACTTTCGCACCTGATGTAGTTCCTTTAATCACTAGATTAGAAGAACACTTTACAAAATATGAAGCCAAACAAGTTGCACACCTAACCAGTAAGTATGCTACTAGACTTTATGAGTTATTAATCGCTTGGCGTGAAGTTGGTAAAACACCTGTTTTTGAACTACAACAATTACGTAAAAATTTAGGTGTTGAAGATGATGAATATCAACGTATGCACCATTTTAAAAGCCGTGTATTAGAAACTGCCATTACTCAAATCAATGAACATACAGACATAAAAGCCACTTATGAGCAACACAAGAAAGGGCGTACAATTACTGGGTTTTCATTCAAGTTTAAGCAGAAACAACAACCGAAAAAATTAGATTCTAAGCGTGACCCAAACACACCTGACTTTTTTATCAAAATGACCGATGCACAACGCCATTTATTTGCAAAAAAAATGTCAGAAATGCCTGAAATGGGGAAATATTCACAAGGTACAGAAAGCTACCAACAATTTGCTATTCGTATCGCTGATATGCTTTTAGAGCCTGAAAAATTCAGAGAGCTTTATCCAATTTTAGAAAAATCAGGATTTCAGCCATGATTAAATTAAATAACCTATCAACCGATCTAAAGCATGTGACCGTTGAATACCTCGACATCGTAAATTATGAAATTGCGAGGGAAAATATATGCGGTTATATCTTCCTATTATCCCGACTATCCAAAGATGCCGAACCCACCGAAAAAATGCAGATGGAAAGCAAAATACAGAACTTAATTTACTATCGGGATAATTTACAAATCGAGGACAAGGACAATATTCAAAAGGTTTTAAATACGCTCATTCCAGAGTATCAAGCCGAACAAAACAACCAAACAGCTAAGAAAAATTAGGCTTCAATATCGGGCAAATCAAAAAGCTGTCGATCTCTATTTTCTGTTAAATATTCGTTGAGTTCAGCGAGTATTTTTTCTTTATTGGCTTCATTTGCCTGCATTTTCTTAATCAAGTAAGAACCGAGCAAAATTTTACGCCTAGTATCATCCTTGCGCTCCTGTTCTTTCTTTTTGGTACGTTCTCTTGCTTCAATAGCCTGTTTCTGTGCTTTTAACTGTTTCAGCTTCTCTAACTGGGCTTCAATTTTCTTTTCGATATTTTCAGCAGATTTAGTCATAACGGTTAATTTCGGAATATAGAAAACCACTCAAGCATAAGACCCTATGAATTGAAATTCAAGCGGGTAATATGCTATCGTGTTTTTCATGAAATGCGCACTTACGACTTGAATTTCATTCAAGTCAAAAGATGCGTAAGGGGGACACCCCTTAACCCCAAAAGCAAAAGCAAGAGCGGTAAAGCAAATGAAGAAATACAATATTGATGAACAGCATATTTTTATATGCTCAAACTGTGGGAATGAATTTTTATACAAATTACCTAAAATTCTTATAGAGCAAATGAATGGAGTATCCATTCAAACTATTAGAAAAGAATGCCCGAAATGTAATCAATACGTGGATGCCACAAGGAAAATTTAATGGCGATTTACCACTGTACAACCAAAACCGTTAACCGCAGTTCGGGAAGAACTGCCGTTGCATCTATGGCTTATCGTGCAGGGGAAAAACTCAAAGATGAACGAACAGGACTAACCCACGATTTTACGAGAAAGGATGGTGTCGCCCATAGCGAAATTGTGTCTAACCTTGATATAGAAATAGACCGTAGCGAATTGTGGAACTTGGCGGAACAGTCCGAAAACCGCAAAGATGCTCGAACTGCTAGAGAATGGGTCATTGCCCTACCTGATGAATTAGACGCTGATCAACGTAAGGACTTGGCAAAAGAGTTTGCTCAATCACTTGTTGATCGCTATGGCGTGATCGCAGATTTAGCCATTCACGAACCCAGCAAAGGCGGAAATGATAAAAACCATCACGCCCATATCATGCTGACCACCCGAAAAGCTGAATTAGACCCTGACAATAAACTCACTTTGACGACAAAAACCGATATTGAGTTAAGTAATGCCAAACGCAAAAGCCTAAATATGGGAACAACCCAAGACGACATCAAACAGATTCGGGAAACATGGGCGGACTTAGCCAATCACGCACTGGAGCGAGCAGGCTACCGAGAAAAAATAGACCACCGCAGCTATGCCGATCAGAACAATGGACTACAAGCCACCATTCATGAGGGGACTTCGGTCACTCAACTCCGTAGACAAGGCATAGACACCGAAATCAGCCGTTATAACGACCATGTGAAGCAACACAACGCCCAACACCTCAAACAACAGCAACAGCGCACAGACAGCGTTTTACAGCGTGGTTTAAACCGTGCCGAGCAAGGCTTCGAGCAATGGCAGAAAAACCAAGAAGCTAAACGCCTAGAACAAGAACGCCAAGCCGAAATACAACGACAGCAAAAACTAGAGCAACAGCAAGCCGAGCGAGCCAACCGTAAAGCATCACAAGACTTAGATCAGGGCGGAATGTACCGATGAGCAACCAAAACGACCTAGATGACCAGCTCTATATTTTACTGGCATCTATGAAAGAGTATCGAGAAGCCATAGCAGACGATAACAAGCGATTAGAAGCGTTTTACAAGGAAGTGGCTAGCGGAGTACTCAATAAGACCGAAAAACACCTAAAAAACGCCAATCAGAAGCAAATAGACGCACTCAACAACAGTATTCGGGAATTAAACAATGCAACCAATCAACTTGACTGGCGATTCATGGCAATCTACGCCAGTGCTTTTGTTAGCTTGCTGATCGTTTTCTTTTTAGCATTATTTTTATATGTGCCGAGCATGGACGAAATCAAACAGCGTAGAGCAGACGTTGCATGGCTAGAACAAAAATACAGCCTAGATATTAAAAATTGCAATGGGAAGTCTTGCGTTCGCATCATGAAAAATGACTGTCACGGAGCGAATAAGGATTATTGTGTGATTGACCCAAAATAATGATTAGACAGTACTTTGCTCGGCTCTTGCCATCACCGAATCAATGACAGCAGTCGCAAAGTTGCCCGACTTTGAAACATGGCTAAAGCCATCTTTCAAAGCATCGAGCGATAGTCATCCAAAAATTTCGGAATGGCTATCCAACTGATGCAGTTCTAAAATATCGTCACCAACAAGCCTATAGATCAAGACTAAATCAGGCTTCACATGACAATCACGACAATTTTTAAACTCTGCACCACCTTTCAAGGGATGATCTAAATACTTTTCAGGCAAAGGATTATTTGCGACTAAACAATCTAATACTTCTGCCCATTCAGCCGTAACCAGTTCTAAATAACGTCTTTTAATATCACGTTTAAAAGAACTGGTTACGATAATCTTACGTTTAGCCATGTGCTTCTTCCGACATAGCTTTAATCGCTTCTTCTACCGTTTCGTACTCGGTGTACTCGCCATTTTCAATCTCTTTTAAAGATTGAAGTAACTTGGCTGCTGCTTTAGGAGTTAAAGCAGGTTCTCGTGCATAGTCAAAAGACAAAGGAATCGCTTTAGTTTTAACGATTTGATTCAAGAACAGTTTGAATGCTTGAGGCATAGTCAAACCATAGTCTTCCAAAATTGGGGTGACTTGTTCTTTTAACTCTGCTTCTAAGCGCATATTGAAATTGACTGCGGACATGATTCCCTCACTCAAAAACCATTAAAGTAAAGATAATATAAGTCATATTCTTTACTTTTTCATTACTTTTGATGTAATAAATGGTTTCTGACAACTGAATTTCGTATAACAGCCATTATGTTAAATCATCGTATTAGAAGATAAATTTTCAGATGTAGTAATTGATCTAAAATGATGTTTCCAAAGTTGAATTCCTAAATTTCCACTTCGATCTAAAGAAGAACCTACAGTTAAATCTGTAACTAAGCAGGGGAAAAGACCAGCATCAAATAATCTAAAACCAGCAGCAAGAACACACGTATCCGTTTGGATACCACATACATAAACTTGTTGAGTATCTAAACCTTTCAAATACTGAATCAAGTCATCTGTTGGAGAATATCCATACTTAATAAATACTTTCTCTACTTTTAGTGGACATTCATCAAATTCCGATGGAGCCCAATTTAGCTGGCTTTTGAAGGGAACTATTGATTCATCATGTAGTTCTATAGTCGCGATTGAATGAACCGAAGGCAGCAATTTTTCTAATTTTTGTATTAACCAGTTAGGAGGATTAAAAGTTGATTGAACATCAATTATTAACAGGACTGGTTTCATAAATAATAACAAATTAGTTTTAGTAAATTGATTTTATCAAAGAGAGATGGATCCGTAAATTTGAACAACTCCTATAAGTGATATTCTGCTCCTCAAATGATGTTATAAACATCAATATATGGAGTATTTTATGGCACGTAGACCAAGAAGAAATCATTCAAATGATTTTAAAGCTAAGGTAGCACTTGCTGCGATTAAAGCAGAAAAAACACTTGCTGAATTGAGTGCTGAGTTTGATGTTCATCAAAACCAAATTATTGACTGGAAAAATCAATTGATCTCAGCTTCCTCGCAAGCTTTCGATCAATCAAAAGCTCCAACAGAACCACCCATCGATCTAAAAAAACTACATGCAAAAATCGGTGAGCAGGCATTAGAAATTGATTTTTTAGAAGGTGTGTTGAAGAAACTGGGCCGCTTCAACCACAAAAGTTAATCGACGACTCACTTCAGATTTCAGTATCTAAGCAAGCTAAGCTGCTGAAAGTCTCCCGTGGTTGTTATTACTATCGCCCAAAACCTGTGAGTGCATCAGATCTGAAGCTGATGCGATGTATTGATGAATTACATATGCAATA
>NZ_CP032283.1 GCF_002165305.2 Acinetobacter sp. WCHA55
TGCAGTCGCCTTGGGGTGCTTTTGCTTTTGGGGTTAAGGGGATTCCCCTTACGCAAACTTTGACTTGGATGAAATCCAAGTCGTAAGTGCGCATTTCATGAAAAACACGATAGCATATTACCCGCTTGAATTTCAATTCATAGGGTCTTATGCTTGAGTGGTTTTCTATATTCCGAAATTAACCGTTATGACTAAATCTGCTGAAAATATCGAAAAGAAAATTGAAGCCCAGTTAGAGAAGCTGAAACAGTTAAAAGCACAGAAACAGGCTATTGAAGCAAGAGAACGCACCAAAAAGAAAGAACAGGAGCGCAAGGATGATACTCGGCGTAAAATTTTGCTCGGTTCTTACTTGATTAAGAAAATGCAGGCAAATGAAGCCAATAAAGAAAAAATACTCGCTGAACTCAACGAGTATTTAAAGGAAAATCGTGACAGAGCATTGTTCGAGTTACCACTGAATATTGATTGAGCTAGCACCACGAGTTTTAAGTTCTTCAATTATCTGCTCAACACTAAACTGGCTTAATGAATTAGTGTGAGTGCTTACCTCTTCAGGAAAAAAAAACTCATTGAGCTTCCGCCACGTTGCTTGACTAGGATGAGCAGCGTACTGATCATTCTTGTCTTTCTCGTATCGCCCAATCATTCCAGCATGAATATCAATCGCTTTAGCAACATCTGCATGCGTTAAATTGCGTTTTTCACGCTCTTTTTTCAATGCAACAGAAAACTCAGGAGTAGTTCTTTCAGGAAACATGTATTAATACCTATAATTTAATTGATTTAAGTATGATATTGTAGTTATTTATATTAGTAAATAGATTTTATTTGTTGAACCCTAGTTTTTTTAGTAATGGATATAATTCCCTAAATTTTTCAGGTTCTAAAAGCATATCTGCGATACGGGTAGCAAATTGTTGGTAGCTTTCTGTACCTTGTGAATATTTGCTCATCTCAGGCATTTCAGACATTTTATTGGCAAATAAATGGCGCTGTGAGTCTGTCATTTTGATAAAAAAATCAGGGGTATTGGGATCACATTTAACTTCAATTTTCGGTTGTGATTTTTGTTTAAACCTGAATGAAAACCCTGTGATGGTACGCCCCCTCTTGTGTTGTTCATAGCTAACAGTAATATCTGTATGTTGATTAATTTGCTTAATTGATGGCTCTAATACACGGCTTTTAAAATGATTCATCGCCTTATATTCATCATCCTCAACACCTAATTTCGCTCTAAATTCTGAAAGTTCTATTTGGGGTACTTTCCCGACCTCACGCCAAGCAATAAGCAGTTCATATAAACGTATCGCATACTTACCTGTGAGTTGTGTAACTTGCTGAATTTGATAGCTTGTAAAATGTTTTTCAAGCCGTGTAATCAAAGGAACAACATCAGGCGCAAAAGTAATTTCTAATATTGCAGAATCATCAATATATTTAATACGGCTAACCCACCGTGATCTAACAACACCAACTCCCTTTTTTGTTTCTTCTTTAAATGAGAATTGACGTTCAAATAAGTTATTTACGGCAGTTTTAAGAGCCTTATAGGCAGCTTCTTTAGTTACATGAAATTGACTGGCATAGTCATTTGCATGAATTTCTAGCTTGCTGTCTGATGTAATACCTTGATGCGTTTCTCTTGCATTGATAATGGCTAGAAGTATTAAACGCTGTTCAGTCACTTCTAGGTTGTAACTGGCATTCATCAAAGCATTATCTTTCACTACTAATCCGTTTTTCATATTAAAGACACTTTTTTATATTTTGTACATAACGACACACTATTATATCATGTGTCATTATACAAACTATTTGTGTCGTTATGACAAACTATTTGTGTCGTTATGCCAAACTATTTGTGTCGTTATGACAAACTATTTGTGTCGTTATTGAGTTTGTAATGTACTGATACCAATGCTTTCAGAAGGTCTAAAAGCATTAAAAGCTTTAAAAATAATAAAAAGCCTTTCGGTAGGGGAGTAGTAACTGCCCTAGATACTCGCTAAAGCTCGTACTCTATTGAAGCTCGTACCTCGCTTCGAGGGGGCAGTTTTTAATTTATTCCAATTATAAATTTCAAAATCAAAAACAGAACTATGGCACTCGCTTTGCTCGTGGCTTTTCAAAAGCAAAAGCTCCAAAGTTCGCACCCTTCGGGATGCTCTGTATCTTTCGTTATAATGCTAAAGGGAGTTTGTAATCAGAGAAAAAACTGACGCGAAATTTTTATGATGCTCAATCGCTCGTAGACACTCGCTCGGTTTTTACTGATTAAATAAATTCTTTATACTGAATGAATAGACATGAAAAAGCCCAGCATTGCTGGGCTTTTTCATTAATTATTATTGAATTTAAGCTGCTTGAAGTTGAATTTCTTGACCATGATTCAGAGTGGTTGCAATTAAATCTAGTTCAGATTGAATTGTAGCCAAAACTTCAAATCCTTCCTTAATTAATAAGAATGCTTTATCGATTTGAAATTGAGTCATGTTGGTTCTCCGATTAGATACTGACAAAAAAAGAATAAACTATTGTTTATTCTTTTCTACTACAGTTTTTAATTAATGATGTTAAGAATGTTGACGAAGCATCTCTATTGCTTGTCTAAGATGTTCTAAGTCATTGTTTTCTATAGCCCTTGCAACAAGCTCCAGACTAAGAGCACTTTGAGCAGCATTTATGGCTATATTTTCAACACTATAATCATATTGTATCAAATTTCCAATAGCTTTTATTAAATCACTTAACTTTCTTACTGCAATAGCTAATCTTTCAGCAGAGGGATTTAGTGCTCTTAATTCTTCTATATCTACTTGAAATTTATCCATATCAAGTACAATCCAATCTACTTTGTCTGAAAAGTCTTGAACAGTTCTCAAAACAGCTTCATATAGATCTTGAGCATGATCTTTAAGTTGATCTTCAGTCACATTATCCCCAAATTATTTTTTATAAAAAATCAGATTCTAGATAGAGGCTTTTTGATAAATTTCAAGCGTATACTTAAAAAATAGTATGAAATTATGCTCGATACTTTGAAATATAACCTCAACTCCAAATTACTATTTTAGGTTTTTATTTAATATTTCCTTTTAAGAAGTTTCTAACCCCTTATTATCTTCTACTAAATATTCACTGTCTAAATTTGAGTTAGAATCAATAATTATTAATATTTCAATGCGTTAAATAAATGAAATTATCTGATTTTTCAATTAATCAACTTGGCGACTATATTGCTGGAAATGATGATGGTTGGCCTTATAGATCTGGGCCTGAACTTGTTAAATTTTTTAATAATTTAGGTTTTCGAGAAGTATATGCTCAAGGCTTTCCTAGTAGATCTACTTTCGCAAGAGAAAAATTAGCTGAATTAAATGGTAAGCAAAAACTTAAAGATGCAATTAGAGAATTACTCGATCCTAGGCTATGGCTAAAACTAGCCATAGAAGGGCATACAGTAGAAAGTTGTGCTGCTCAGATAAATGAAATTGTTAAATTTGATGGTTATGAAGTTGTAAGAGATGGTAATTGTTATAAGGTTCGTGAACTATCAGGAACTATTGTTGAAGTTGAAAATCGCTTTGAAAAATCAGAAGTTCTTAGTGAATTATTGATAGAAGAACAAATACAAAAATGTAGGGAAAAAATAAATATCGGTGATTATTCTGGTGCTATTACTAATGCTAGAACACTTATTGAAGCTGTATGTGTAAATATTGAACATCAATTAGATCCGAATCCTCAAGGAAATGATGGCGATTTAATGAAGCTATTTAATCGTGTTCGTAAATTATTAAATTTAGATCCGAGTAAAGATATTTCTGACTCTCTTAAACAAGTCATAAATGGCTTAACAAGTATTATTAATGGTCTTGCTACGATGAGAAATAAGATGTCTGATGCCCACGGAGTCAGTTATAAACCGAGTAGGCATCATGCAAAGCTTGCAGTTAATTCTGCAAAAACGCTTGCTGATTTTCTTTTTGACACAATGAGTTATCAAATAGAGAAAGGTACTTTAAAAGAAAAAAAATAGATTTCACTCGATCCTTTGAAATATGGCTTTAGCCATATTTCAAAGTCGAGTAACTTTGCGCTTGCTGTAATCTGATCAGTAATGAGAAAAACCAAGCAAAGTATCGATCGCCTAGTATTTTTTAGGGTCGATCTGACACCAGTCATACGTTTTTTCTTTGACATTATTCGGTTCAAATGAGTAACACGGCTTTTTAGTCATAATTCTGACTAATGTTTTCCCATCATGCTCCTCGATTTGTAACGGATATTTTTTTAGTACAGCCATATCTGCTCTACGTTCATCAATTTCGTCTTTGCTTGGTATGTATAAGAAGATAGCTAAAATGAATACCATCATCACAGCAACAAACGTGCTAGCAAAAATAATGATAAGTTTTAAGTTGAGCCTGTGTGTAGCTTCGTTTAATGCCTGAATACTGTTGTTTAATGCGCCTGTATGCTTCTTATTTGCGTTTTCTAGCGATTTTTCAGCCTTGTCTAGCACTCCGCTAGCGACATGGTTGTAAAACTGCTCTAATCGCTTGTTATCGTCTGCTATGGCCTCTCTATATTCCTTCATGGATGCCAATAAAATATATAACTGGTCATCTAGATCATTTTGATTACTCATAATGACATTCCGCCTCTACCTAGTTTTTGAGATGCCTTGCGGAGTGCTTGCTCGGCTCGTTGTTTATCTAATTCTTGCTGTCGCTTCATTTCCGCTTGGCGTTCCAGTTCTAGACGTTTGGTTTCTTGGTTCTTCTGCCATTGATCAAAACCTTGATCGACACGGCTTAAACCACGCTGTAAAACGCTCTCTTTTTGCTGTTTCTGTTGGTGAAGCTGTTGGCTATTTTGCTGTTTGACGTTGTCATTAAAACGGCTGATTTCAGTGTCTATGCCTTGTCTGCGTAATTGTGTGACTTTGGTGCCTTCATGGATGGTGGCTTGTAGTCCGTTGTTCTGATCGGCATAGCTACGATGGTCTATTTTTTCTCGGTAGCCTGCACGTTCCAATGCTTTATTGGCTAAGTCTGCCCAAGTTTCTCGAATTTGCTTAATATCTTCTTGGGTTGTCCCCATGCCAAGGCTTTTTCGTTTGGCGTTGCTGAGTTCGATATCGGTTTTGGTGGTCAGGGTGAGTTTATTGTCCGTGTCCAATTCGGCTTTTCGGGTGGTAAGCATGATATGGGCGTGATGATTCTTATCATTACCGCCTTTGCTGGGTTCATGGATGGCTAAATCTGCGATCACTCCATAGCGATCAACTAAGGACCTGGCAAAGTCTTTTGCCAAGTCCTTACGTTGATCAGCGTCTAATTCATCAGGTAGGGCAATGACCCATTCTCTAGCGGTTCGGGCATCTTTACGGTTTTCGGTTTTTTCTGCCAAGTTCCAAAGTTCACCACGGTCAATTTCAATATCTAAATTAGACAGAATTTCAGAATGGGCGACACCGTCTTTTCTCGTAAAGTCATGGGTCAGTCCTGTGCGTTCATCTTCTAGTTTTTCCCCTGCACGATATGCAGATGATGCAACCGCAGTTCGCCCCGAACTTCGGTTCACCGTTTTAGTGGAACAATGATAAATTGCCA
>NZ_CP032284.1 GCF_002165305.2 Acinetobacter sp. WCHA55
TAGCTTTTCAGTAATTTCCTGAATAATATTTTTCATGTAATGACCTAAAATTCTTAGTAATCTCTTTAGTTAAGAAAGATATCAAGATTTATCTTCTAATGCATTACTGTAATAGTATTATGAATCTAGTAACTCCATTTAACATAATGGGCGTTATACGAAGTACACATGTAACTCCAAAATAGAAATGTCCGGTTTCTCCAAAGTAAAAATGTCCGCTTTTAGAATATGCACTTCTGCAATTTCCTTAGCGGACGGTTTGATATGTTGGTGTCTATGTCGGATAAAGAACTTAAACGATTGTCGGTCTTGCAGGAAATCTGCGATCAACGCATAACTCAATCCCAGGCTGCTCAGCTACTTCATATTTCAGAACGTCAGATCAGACGCTTACTGCAGAAATACAAAGCTCAAGGTCCATCTGCATTAGCCCATGCCGGTCGTGGCCAAATCAGCAATTCTAAACTTCCTGAAGAACTCAGACTCAAGTGCCTCAATATTGTTTCTGACCAACTGCATGGTTTCGGACCCACTTTAGCGCATGAAAAGCTTACCACCGTACATGGATTCGATCTTTCAGTAGAAACCCTGCGTTCTTGGATGATTGCAGCTGACTTATGGATGCCTAGATCCAAGCGCCTGAAACGACCGTATCAGCCTCGTTACAACCGGGATTGCTTTGGTGAACTGATCCAAATTGATGGCTCACACCATGACTGGTTTGAAGGACGCGCTGCTAAATGCTGTCTGCTGGTGTTTATCGATGATGCTACAGGAAAATTGCAGCATTTACGCTTCTGTGAGTCAGAATCAACCTTTGACTATATGATTTCAACACGCTTATATGTCGAACAGCACGGTAAGCCTTTAGCGTTTTACAGCGACAAACATTCAGTCTTTAGAGTGAATCAAAGCAGCAAGAAAGACACCAAGATTACCCAGTTTGGACGTGTACTCAGCACCCTGAATATCGATATCATCTTCGCTAATTCACCGCAGGCCAAAGGCCGTGTGGAACGGGCCAACAGAACCCTTCAGGACCGTCTGATCAAGGAGATGCGCCTGAAAGGCATCTGTTCGATTGAGCAAGCTAATGTCTGGCTACCCTGCTTCATTGAGGAGTTCAATCAGAAGTTCGCCAAGATGGCTTTTAATCCTAAGAATCTACATCGGTCTATCACTGAAACAGCCGAAGAATTAGATGATATTTTTACTTGGCGTGAACCCCGCAGAGTCACGAATAGTCTGACGATTACTTATGATAAATGCGTATATCTCCTGGAAAACACCGAAGAAAATCAAAGGTTGATCGGTAAGTATCTTGAGTTCCTTGAATACCCGGATGGTACTGTAGCCATCATGCATAATAGCCGAAAGATCAATTACAGCCTCTTCGATAAATTAAGTCAGCTGAATCAGCGAGAGATTGTTGAGAATAAACGGTTGGGTGCTGTTCTGAATCATATCCAACAACAGCATGAAGAACTGGAACAGCAAAACAAACGTAATCGTTCTCAAAAGATGCCAAGCAGACGTGCACAGAAAACAGCAATTCAAGAACGAAATCTAAATCCTGTGCTTGACTTGGAAATGTCCATATAGGACATTTCTATTTGGTTATTAGGTAGGACATTTCTACTTAGGAATAACAACACAAAAAAATGGGAGCTAAGCTCCCATTTTTAATGCATTTAAAATTCGAATCAATGGTGCTGCTGGTCCTGTTGGATAGCGTCGGCTTTGTTCCCAGTTTTGCAGAGTACGATGGCTAATGAAAAGAGTAATTTTAAATGAGTCCTTGCGATTTAAGTTATTCATCGTCTTTGTGATGATCATTATCTAATAGCTTACAAGTAAAAATTATTGCTAATATGACTAGGCTAGAAGAAATACCAGCATATAAGTTGGCTAAAGTTCCACCAAAAACAACAATATCTTCTAAAAACAAGATGACTATAACTATAATAGATACATGTAATATAATAATTTTTAGATCATGAAACTTATTAATTGATAGTGTCTTAAGAAAAGAACTATTGTCAAAAATAGCTTGTTGAATAAATAATTTATAAAAACCTGCTGAAATTAAATGAAATGTAATAGCAATTAACGAGACATCGAGGATTTTTAAAAATTTAACAACAACTATTTTTACTTCAAAATTAGTTGCATATATATTTTTTATAATAAAAATTATTGCATCAATTAGAAGGTATATAGTTGATAAATATAAAAAAATAGAAGATATTATGCAATTTATAATAACTATAATAACTAAAAATCTACTCTTTTCAAAAAAATTTTGTAGCACTTGATAACATCCATTAAATGAAAAAAACAAACAACTATTAATCAAAATCGCGGATAAGAAATTGATTTAAAAATGAAGAAGACTAATGTGGTTCCGTTAATTAGACAACTCAATTCAGTTTTATAAGTGATAAACCCGCTCTAAATATTTAAATTATGCTGCCATTACTTTTAGTAAATGTTGATCATAAAATTCATTCGGTGTTGCCTTATTCAAACTTGAATGAGGACGTATCATGTTATAAAAATCCAAATATTCAGCAATTGATTGTATCGCTTGTTTAACCGTATCGTAAGCCTTCAAATAGACTTCC
The DNA here is from genome assembly GCF_002165305.2 of Acinetobacter sp. WCHA55. Classification (NCBI taxonomy): domain Bacteria; kingdom Pseudomonadati; phylum Pseudomonadota; class Gammaproteobacteria; order Moraxellales; family Moraxellaceae; genus Acinetobacter; species Acinetobacter sp. WCHA55. Next base: position 2,625 of record NZ_CP032284.1, read on the forward strand.
TCATGCTTCACGCTGCGCCATAAACGCTCAATCATCACATTATCCATCCATCGTCCTTTTCCATCCATACTGATACGGATATTTCGCAATTTTAACTCATTCAAAAATGCCTCGCTTGTGAATTGACTGCCTTGGTCTGTATTAAAGGCACTGTTGCAAATAGAGATTTGAGTCGATGATGTTCCCTTTAAAAAGTACTTAGAGACCGAAAACCCTGTTGATTAGACACACTTCACCCTGAGGCTGACCATAATAAAATGACGATGCTTGTCCTTTACGTAGTGCACGCATGACTTCAATACCTTTAATTGTGGCATAAGCCGTCTTCATAGATTTGAATCCTAATGTGGCCCTGATGATCCGCTTTAACTTACCATGATCACATTCAATGACATTATTTTTATACTTAATCTGCCTGTGCTCAATATCTACTGGACATTTTCCTTCTCGCTTTAACCGTGATAAAGCATGGCCATAGGTCGCTGCTTTATCTGTATTGATGACCCGTGGAATTTGCCATTTTTTCACCGTATTGAAGATCTTTCCTAAAAAACAATAGGCTGATTTACTGTTCCGTCTAGCGGAAAGGTAAAAGTCAATTGTATGACCATGTTGATCAACTGCACGATACAGGTAAGTCCATCGCCCCTTCACTTTGATATAAGTCTCATCCATATGCCATGAATGTAAATCTGTAGGATTACGCCAATACCAGCGTAAGCGTTTTTCCATTTCTGGAGCATAACGCTGAACCCAACGATAAATTGTGGTGTGGTCAACATTCACACCTCGTTCAGCGAGCATTTCTTGAAGTTCACGATAGCTGATGCCATATTTACAATACCAACGAACAGCCCAAAGAATGATTTCACCTTGAAAGTGCCGACCATGGAAGGGATTCATCTGCTGTATCTCGAAATAAATAAGATATTTAGCTTATCATGTCAGCCTATTTGCAACATTGCCCTCATTAGGGTGTTCTCAGAACTCAAAACATAATTTATTAAATAGAAGGAGTGAATAGTTTAGACCTTTTTATTGATTTGTAGTGTAATTGATTGAATAGTGAATCTTTTGTAAATTTTTTGGGGGATATATGGGATTAAGACAAATCAAGGTTGCTAAATATTCTACTAATATAAGCAAAATTGATAAATTAGAAAATTTAGCAAAAAAAGGCGATGTTTCATCACAACTCGATATTGGGCAAATCTACTTAACAGAAGGAAAATATAAGCAAGCACATTATTGGTTAACTAAATGTGCAGAACAAAAAAATGCTCGTGCTCAATTTCAATTAGGCCTTTTTTACAAAAATGGTATTAGTGTCAATTTAGATAAAAAAAAGGCTTTCAATTGGTTTAAAAAATCTGCTGAACAAGGATATGCAGAGGCATTAATGGAAGTAGCGATTTTTTATAAGAATGGTTGGTGTATTGAAGCCAATCTTGAAAAAGCAATTGATTTAATTATTCAATCAGCTGAAAAAGGAAGTCATAAAGCTCAATTATATTTAGCTAGCTATTATCACTATACGAATAATAAAAATTTGTCCTTTGCTAAAGATTTGTATAATAAATCTGCTGATCAAGGGAATATCTATGCTGAAATAAGTTTGCTTAACTTAAGTGATAGTACAGATAAACTACTGACTAAATTGGCTCAGGTGGTAAATATTACGGAAGGAATTAGCATCGGTGACGTAGCTTTTAATTTAGCACAAGCTTATTTGGAGGGGGATACCGTTTTCCCTAGCATAGAAGCTTGTGTGCATTGGACTAAGATAGCTGCGCAACTTGGTTCAAAAGAAGCGCAAGATAAACTTGGTATGTATTTCTTAACTGGTGAATTTGGCTTTGAACAGGATATTAAGCAAGCTTATGAATGGTTTTCAAAAGCTGCTAAACAAGGGTACGCTAGCTCTCAGTATCAATGTGGAAAAATATGTCTAAACTTTAAAGATTATGATACTGGTATTAGTTGGCTAAAAAAAGCAGCAGATCAAGATGATCAGTCAAGTCAACTTCATTTAGCTTCGATTTATAATCTTGGACAATATGGTATTCCTCAGAATGAGGAAGAGTCTTTATTTTGGAGCTTAAAATTAGCAGAACAAGGTAATCCTAAAGCCCAATATTTATGCGCAAATATTTACCTTAAAAAAAATAATAATAAAGACGGTCTGTATTGGTTAACCCATGCTGCCCAAAATAATGTTGAAGCTGCTCAATATACCTTAGCTACATTTTATATAAATGGAACCAATGACCTTGAACAAAATACTACAAAAGCAATTAATTGGGCTGAGAAAGCAGCAAGTCGGTCTTTTCTAAAGGCTCAAAAATTATGTATTGAATTATATTTTCGATCTAATAATTACAAAAAAGCCCAATATTGGATGGAGAAATTGGCTGAATCGGGAGATGTGGATACCCAATATCAATTAGGAATTATGCTTATGACCAAGTTTGCTCAGAAGCATGATCAAGTAAAGTCACTTTATTGGTTGGATAAGGCAGCAAATCAAGGACATGCAGGTGCACAATATGAGATAGGGTGTAAATATCTTAAAGGTATCTCTATTGAAAAAGATTATGAAAAGGCTTTCAATTGGTTTGAAAAGTCTGCTGGGTTAGGTTTTCAATCAGCAATGCTTAAGTTGGGATTACTTTATAAAAAGGGATTAGGGGGAGTTAAAGATTTAAATAAGTCACTATTTTGGATTGATAAAACCTTAAGTCATAAGCCTAGCCAGCCGGAAATAGAAAAAAAAGCTCAATTGGAAATGGCTATGATGTATGGTCTGTGTGTTGAAGAAGGCTTTAAAAATGATAAGTCTTTATACTGGCTAGAGAAACTAGTTGAATTTGGTGATAAAGATGCTGAGTGTGAGATGGGGAGATTGTATAAAAATGGAGTTGGATTTATTCAAGATATAAGTAAAGCTAAGCAACTTTTTAAAAGTTCCATGAAAAAAGGTGGGCTTTTAGCCGAAATTTATCTTGGTCAAATGCTAGATCCTATTAAAGATAGAATTGAGTTTATCGAAATGCTTGAGCTGAAAAATCAGTTGACTGATGATAAAGCCACCAAAGACTTAAACAATGCGATGATTTCAGCGTTGAAAAGTTTAAATTGATTTCAAATCCTTTAAATGATTTGATTTTTTTTCGTAAAAGTAAGCATCCGTTGAACCCCATCGTTAAGGTTTAACGGATTTCGGGTTTCCAGCGATGTGGAAGCAATTCTTCTATTTGGGTCATTTTATGTGTCGTCCACTTGTTTTAAGTGAGGACTAAATTAAGGCTTATAGGATGAATTCGTAAGGTGTGTTCAGCGGAGGCTTACTTTTAGCCTAAGAAAAGCGTAGATACACAGCTTTACAGTGGAATAATCGATAAACATCAGTAGACGATATTTACAACGCTGAGTTTGAATTTTTTTCTGTATTTTCTACGTTTTTTGCAATGGGAGATGTTGCAGGATATATATTCATACTCATGGAATAAGTCCCCACTTATTTTTAAGTGGGGACTAAATTAAGGCGTATAGGAACGATTGATAAGATATCTTCAGTGGATGCTTACGAATAAGCCGATTGGCAGTAAAAATTAGTAAATATTACTTTTGAAAGTACCCTAGCTTTTAGGAATTTTAGAGAATTTCTAAAATATAAAAATTTTCTAAAGGGTGTTCATAGTCATCAGCATACTCATTTAACTTTTTTCCCAAGAATGGTTTAATCACAGGAGCATTTTCAGAAACACATAAATATTTTCGATCCTTTACATTCATTACCCCACCTAAACCACTTGGTATAATAAAAAAGTGCTTTTGCTCTGTGCCATCTGTCAGAGTAAAACAAACACCCTCTTTTATATTATCGGGTTTGATAGAACTAATGTTTTGCAGTAAATCAGATGTTTTATGAATTAATAATTTTAATTCGTTACATCTAATTTTTTGAGCATCAACTAAATATTGTGCTTCCTCTTTAAAAGTATCATATCGACTTTGCATTGCACCGATATGATAGTTAGCTTCCTTTTGTGCCTCGCTAATAGATTTTTCAGCAACCAAAAGCATATTCGTTAATTCTTCATAATGCTTTTTGATTAAACTTTCTTTAGTATTAACTAACATTTTTCAGTACCAATTTTCTTGTTGGAAAAATAAAACCTCGCCCCTGCTTTAAACACCAAGAGCTTGTAGAATTTGGAAATCCACAGTTAAAATTACATCTGCCTTCCAATACAATTCGTAAAGGTATCGTGTCTATATGCTCTGATAAGGTACTATTCATAAAATCAGTTTCAATAGAAATGTTATCGGCTTTAAAAAAATTAGTTCCTAAATCATTTCTTAGATAACAGAGACTAGCCTCTCCATTTGGAAATATGCGTAAATAATCCCCAAATCCTTCTAAACAATTTTCTTTTTGGAAACAGCTTTCACAAATTGGAGGTCTGTTTACTGTACTTTGTAATTTATATTCGATTATTCCTCCATTTTCGGTAGAATAACGGATCCTTTCCCTACCATGTTTGAAATTTTCGTCCTCCAAAAGAATAATTTCTTGATTGGAAATATATTTATTTAAAACATCTTGAGGTGAAATATAATAATGAAGATAGTCAATTGCTGAATCTGCAGTCCAATATAAATCCAATAGCTTTAGTCTTAATTTATATTTATCGACATATTCTATTTGCTGAGCTAAGTCATCAGTATAGCCTTTCATCAGGACACGATTTATGGAAATATTAAGATTACATGAGCTTGCTTCAGCAAGACCATCCAATAATTTATGTAACTTTCCACCACCAGTTACCTTGCTATAGATATCTTCATCCATTGAATGCCAACTAACTCTTAATAGGTCTAATTCAGCATTTTTCAAAAGTTGTGCATATTTTTTCAAATATGCACCATTTGATGTCATCGAAACAGAAAATCCTTTCTCTTTAAAAATCCTTACAACATCAATAATATTATAATCACCACTTTTCCAAATCAAAGGTTCAAGTGCTGCAATTTCAACATTGCGACTTTTACTATTTTCTAACCACCAACAAGCTAAATTATTTATTTTTTCAAAAGACAAATATTGATGATTCATATTGCTTCCTGGATAATTTTAACGACTTGATCTATAGTTTTAGTAGAAGTATCAATAATCATCATATCTTTCATTTTATTAAAATTGCTTGAAACATGTTTAAGATGCACATAATCATGATCTAGTTCATTTACAAAGTTATATTGTGTTTCTCGTATCTTTAATCTAGCCAATCTAGTTTTCTCATCTACTGTTAAATAAACCGTAAGATCAGGAATCAATAAGTCATATTTATCCATTATCAATTTAGGTTCAATATAATTACCTTGATAAGCAATTGTTGAATGGATATATCTATCGCAAATAATTGTTTTTTCTTTTAACTCTTCTTTTAGTATAGATTTAAGTTGGATCAGATCATCTAAATAATAAGAAAATTTATCTTCACAATCTTTTTCAGCATGTTTCTTAAAATATGGCGTCTGTATAAACTCAGCTCCCATATTTTCTGCTAATTTTTTTGATATGGTACTTTTACCAACACCATCTATTCCCTCAATCGTAATAAATTTTTTCATAACCCCTCGCTGTACTTTTTACTAAATTTGTATAATTACTAATGAATTAAATTGGTTTTAAACTATGCTTGGATGATCTTGATGTGCATATATAGTCATTATTTACTATTAATACTTTACTTAGAATTAATTCTATCTCACAGAATAATAAAACGTTTTGACACAAAATCATCCATATATAAAGGATGTGTTTCATCTATATTTATAGTGGATAAAAATAATAGTCTTATCCACAATTGTGCTTCTAAATTTGACACGGTATTTCAAGAATTAAACTCGCAAGATAAAAGGCAAGCCATTACCCAAAATTTGCCCATGTGTATCGATACGCCATTCATTGGTTACCGTTAACACTCGTGTTTCAATGCTTGGGTCATAAAAATTAGTAAAATAATGAAAACGTTGATTCGTAGATCCAACCCAATTACGCACGTTTTCAGTCAAAGCATGTTGATATTCTCCATCCACCAAAACATCTGTGGCATTAAGCAATTGTGATGCCCCTTTAAAGCGATCATCATCCAATTCTTCCAGCTGATAACCACTAAACACCATTACTGATAAACCCATTTTTCGGCATGCTTGTGCTACATCAGCCAAACCTTCTGCCTGCAAAAATGGTTCTCCTCCCAGTAAAGTCACCCCCTCAATGCCATACTGTTGTCGATTTTGGGCAATCTGTTCAATAACCATATGTGAATCACACACATCAGCTGGTTGAATTTTTAAAAATTTCCCATTACAACACCCAACACAACGTTTTAAACAACCCTGCACCCAAATGGCAGTACGTAGACCAGGTCCTTCTGCTTGGGTAACATCAATCATTTTTGCTATATTCAACCATGCCATATGCTGATCCTTATTTATTGCTTTTCTTACACAATATTAAAATCAAAAACCTTACCCGCCTGAATTACCTCAATACTCCGGTTTTTCAATTGTTCAGGATATTGTACTTCGGCAAATAAGAAATCTGCCAATGGATCAAATAAATGCTTAGTCAGAACATTGAGGACACCACGCCCGCCATGTTGTTTATTGACTTGATTAATCAAGGTTTGCAAGGCTTTATCTTCATCTTCAAAACGAAATGACTGAATTTGCCATTTGTCTTTTAAACGCTGTTCAAGGGGTTGTAATTTGGAACGCGCGATATTTTTTAAAATTTCATCATTGTCCATAAAATTAAACGGAATAATATTGGCTTCACCAATACGCCCCAATAATTCAGGGCGTTTTAACTCAGTTTTAAAATGATGTTGTACCGCAGATTGAAATTGTGCTGAGACTTGTTCAGGAGTACTTGGTTCAATCTCGCTTGCGCCAATATTTGAGGTAAATACAATAAAAGTATCCGCAAAAGAAATGGTTTCACCTTTACCATCAGTTAAACGGCCATCTTCCAAAATTTGTAAAAATTTATCCAAAATACGCGGGTGCGCCTTTTCAATTTCATCAAATAACAATAAAGAAAATGGACGATTTTTCACAGCGTTGGTGAGTTGTCCACCTTGTTCATAACCGACATAACCAGGAGGAGCACCCACTAAACGTTGATCAGCATGTTCATGGTTAAATTCGGACATATCAAAACGGATGCAGGCATCTTCATCACCAAATAAAAATTGTGCTAAAGACTTTGCTAATTCGGTTTTACCCACCCCTGTTGGTCCCACAAAGAACAAAGCACCTTTAGGAGTTCGAGCTTTGGCTGAATGCTGTAAACCTGATAAGCCTGTATAAGCTCGGATTAGAATTTTATTGACTGCCTCAATGGCTTGATCCTGACCTTTCACCCGCAGTTTAAGAGTCTCTTTTGTGCCTTTTAACTTGCTATGATTTAACTGCTCCCAGGGAGATTGACGCTTGCCAAAACGATATAAAGACACCAAGTTTTGTAAGTTTAATGTTTCTTGTTGCTGACGTGATAAACGTGCCAAATGATAGATATCTCGAACGGTAAAACCATCGGTCAGCGTAACAAAATCAGTCATGGCTTGTGATTGTGGCAATAGATCTTCTTGTACTTGAAACGCCATTTTTAATGCTGAAATCGCACGTTCACGTTCATGTAAATTAGGTAAGTCAATATTAATTTCCGCAAATAATGGATTATTTAAATATAAGCTTGGTGGTAGGTTACTTAATCCTGAGCATAAAAATACTAATAAACTTTGCGGTTTATCAATTTCATTTGCACTTAAATTGACTTGAGCATCACGGATACTTTTAGAAATTTGTTGTAACCATGCACGCTCGGCATCACTTAAACTGTTAATTTGACCAAACATATAGTTGGACCAATCCACCACAAAAGCGACACGTTGCTGAGATTCAAACATCACCTTTTGTGCAACTGCAAAAAAGTCTTTCGGTGTGAGTTCTGTTTGACCTACATTGCTATTGCTTACCTGAGTTGAAGAATTATCTGCTTCACCCATGTCATAATCATCAGCCTCATCAAATACTGACGACTGAAAACCTGTCGCCTGTAAATCATTCCATTGTTGTGTTGTTACACCTGAAATCCCACCCACGCGTGAATAAAACACCACATGCTGAAAGCCTTTTGCTTTTAGGCTATCACTAATGATTTGATTAATCGGCTGTAATTGCCCATTTTTAGCGAAGGCGAGATCAATAATATTACCCGATACCACCAATGCACGGCGTAACATGCTTTGACGCTCAAAATTTTCTAACCATGTTTGAATATGTTGTGTAGACATTTTTATCCTATTGTTTGCATAAGTGACGATGAATTCATCTATCTAAAGTGTGTGATCAACTTTAACCACGTTGATGTTGATGAGGGGCTAAAGGTTTCATTTCTGCACTTTCATCATCAGGGTTTGACCAAATCACACGTTCATCACTAAGTTCTACGCCATAGACTTCCGATAGTCGTGGCAAGACTTTTTGCATATCTTCTTTACAGGTTTGACCACGATAATTATCAAACTCGTAACGGACTTTACCATCTAACTCAATTTTAAATTTTGCCTGATTGCCAGATGGGCGTTGTGCTTGAATAATCACAATGTCCTGATCCTTTTCTTTCACTCGCTTTGGTTTTAATACGCTAAATCCTGCATTTTGTAAGGACTGATAAACTGCTTTTACCATTTCACGACGAATACTTTCATCTTCTAAGGCTTGATCTGTTTTTTGCGCCATGCTTTTCACTTGATCAAAACTGACAGCAGGATCATCCATAAGCTTTACTAAATCTGTTTGCAACTGTTGAGTTTCAGCAAGAGGTAGTTGTCCCTCTTGAACATCATCAGCGAGTTGCTGTAATAAGGTTTGTGTTGCTACCTGTTCAATTTTTTGCTGTTGGCTTTCTCTTTGCTGTTTTGCTAGTTGTTCATAATGTTGTTGAATTTTGTCCATCTCTTGATTTATTTGTTCAATACTATAATGACTTCCATCAGAAAAAATCTTTTCGCGTAAGGCACTTAACTCATTTAAAGCCAAATTACGAGCAAGTTTATTACTCCATTTTTGCCAATTGCGTTGCCATGCTTGTTCTAATTCAGCATTTTCTTGTCGACGTTTTTCTACCAGCTGACGTTGTTTTTCTAAGGCTTCAAGGCGCTGGTTTTCAATTTCAATCTGCTGGTTGTCACGTGCAAGAGCCCTTAAGCCATAGATACGTTGTCCGATGCTTAGACTAAACTCACGTGCAGCAAAAGCATCGGTTCTCAATAAATTTTGCATTTGAGTAAGTTGTTTTTTTATTTGCGTAACTTCAACTTCTACATAGGCAGTTAAACCTTGTTCATCTAGCTGATTTAACGTGTTTTGATAACGCTCAAGATATTGTGTAGTTGTTTCACGTACTCGTGCCTGAGCAATTTCACGTTCACGTTGTAGGCGGTAACGTCGTTCATGGATTGCGCTCATATTAAAATCCTATTTAAAAATCTTTAATGATGTAAATTATTGATGTTCTTTAATTAACTTAGACTTAGGCTGATATTCGGATGTAGTGCGAATATTGACTGCTTTTGCCAAATTTCCCATGTTTTTATCTAAACTAAAAAGTTCACTACTGTTAAATCGATAAAATAAAGCCACTGAAAGGATTTGTTCATCCGCGGTCATTTCTTGTGCTGTTTTGCTTTTTGCAATGATAGTTACAAACTCATCGTGAGTCGGTTCAATATGTTCTGATGTTAAATGCTCAATAGCACGAATCGCACGTCTTGCTTGCTGTGCTTGCTCGCTAAAGTTATCCCCGTCTTGTCCCTTTTTAAGGCCGTCTAGTTCATGTAAGACAACTTGCGGAATCACCACAAAATAATCTCGTTCTAAATTAGTCAGATCATCACTATGACGCATCAAATAGCTAGTATCTAATACAGCAATAGGCTTAGCATCTGTGCGTAAAGGTGCAAATCTTTGTGCTATCCCTTGTTTTAATACCACTAAATGTCGTTGTTGCTTTTGTAGCCTTTCGCAAAGATTCAAAATTTCAGTATGCTTTAGTTGTAGGTTCTCATAACAATCTAGCCAATCGTCGATTAAAGCTAGGGCCTTTATATTTACCTTACTTAAAGAGCTGGAATTAATCTGCTGATTTGGATTAAGCACATCAGGATTAATCTGACTTTTTAATGACTTTTGTATCTGTACAATATTGACAAAGTCTTGATCGAGCGTTGTTCCAGCTTTTTGACCTTTGTCAAAAGCATCATCAAGTAATTTTGCAAAAAAGAGAGGTTCTGCCCATTGTGGTGCAAGTTCTAAATGTGAAAAGGTACTACGAAAATCCTTTAATTCATTAAAATTTGCAATCTGTTGAATTTTGTCTAACCATGCACTAGCACGTAAACCGGTATTATTCAATTTTTTCATGGCTTCATGCAAATTCATGGTTTCTTTCATAGTTAAATTTGGTGCCTGTTGAATCACTTCATGTTCTGATAAAAAGTAACGTGAAAATGCTAAGACGTCTAAAGTGTTAGTAGTATTCCAATGCATCACTTCATTTTTAATTGTTGACCACACTTGCTCATCACGAAGTTTAATTTTCAAAGCCACTAAACGTGGTTGTTTGGCATAAAAGATATGGGTATTACCTTTTAATACGATTGTCGCTGTTTGATCTTTATATAGGTACAATGCCTGAAAGCCTTGTGGTAAAGCCGTAGTGAATGGCAAAGTTAGTGTTTTACCTTGTAATTTCGCTAATTTTGCTTTTTCCGACAAAACGATTTCTGGTTTATTACTGACTTGGTTTGGGCTTTTTTCAGCATAAACCTGAATCAATGCATTCTCATCGAGTAAAGTATTTTCTACCAGCGTCACATCTAATACTGATGACCATTCAAAAGTGGGTAAATCATTGTCTATCTGTTGGAACGTTGGGGCTAAAAGATGCTCCCACAGCACTTCATGCTTAGTTTGCTCAAGCCACATACTAAATATTTGCTGTACTTCCGAATTTCCTTTAGCATCAAATCCAAGATGACCTTGCATAGTAAGCGCAATACGCATTGGTAAGCGATGTGCTACTGTCTTAGCCACTAAACTATTAACGTCACTGATATTAGTATTCGGCTTTTTCCATTCAAATTGTTTCTCACTTGCCTGGTTAAGCATGTCACGGATCATTTGATCAATATGCGATATATTTGCTTCAAAAAGCGTTTGAGGCATTACATAAGGTGCTTGGGTATCATACGGTTTTAATTTATAGTCTTTATCACTAATAAACTGATTTATTAATGGATGAAATATGCTTTTTAATTCAGCATTTTTATTCTCACTTGGCATTTCATTTTTGTGATATAAATCTTTTCCTAGTGTCGTCACTGTCAGATCTTTAACATGTATGGCTGTTAAATCAGTATCACAACGTTCTAGCATTTCATTATCAATCAAACTGTAAAGTGCTTTTTGCACTAAAAATGCTTCAATTTTAAATTTTTCACATACTTGGCTTAAACTATATTGCCCAAGCATGGTTTTGTATTTCACCGCTAAGTTTAAGAGTAACCCTTCAAAAACACTCGGTTGGCGTATCGCTTGATAACTTACACGCGATTCCATCTGATACACAGGTAGGCTCACTTCAAAACTTTTAAGCAATTTCAACATAATTATTCTCTATAAAATTTAGTTCAAATAGTCATAACGTCTAAATAAAAGTATGACTTAAGCCACCTGTGGTTTTGAAATTTCACAAGCCTGTATAAATTCCCTTGCTGTACAGACCTGTCCTTCACGATCCAAACGATTAAAGATGTCCTGATAAATTTTACGTTTGCTCGTGCCAGGTTTATCCATATTCGGTAAATTCACATCACGTAACTCCAACATATTACGTGCACCAAATACCATTAATAAGTTTTGTGCACGTGACATTGCGACATTAATAAATTCAAAACGGGCGATATTGGCACGAGATGAGCGTCTGTATTCTTTTGGCTTACCATCATTACGCACTAGACTTATTAAAATGATAGGTTTTTCTTTACCTTGGTAACGGATGACCGTGTTAATTTCGACATGAATGGCATCAAAATCTAATTTGCCACCATTGGCTTTACGAATTTCATCTCGAATAGTTCGGCACTGCGATTGGTAAAAAGACACCACACCAACTTTTTGCTTATTCTTACTGTGATAACCTTGTTGTTTCATTTGTAGATTGATGTTGATTAGAGTTTTAGCAATCAATTTAGCTTCTGTTAAATTGCTACTCTCATCGTCTCTGTAAGACACACCTTTTTCATCATTTGAAGTGTCCACCCAAAGCAAATGCTTATTAGCATCCACCAAGGTATTAAGCTTTGATTTTAAAACGACTTGATGCTCACGTTGTGCATCAGGATTACCACATGTAAGTTGCCCATCATAAAAATAGTTAATCATTTTCATAATGCTAGGATGCATACGAAATTGTGTGGTGAGACGTTCACGTAACACATTAGGTGCTTTTTCAAATAACTCTTTAAATAATGATGCAGTAACTAATTTTTCATAGCGTTTGAAATTGTCTTTTGTGAGTAAATTTGAACGATCTTGATTTTCATCTTCTACTTCTACTAAATCTTCAAATGTTTCAGTAGCATCTTGGCCTTCTTGGAACATTGGAGGTAATTGACGATGATCACCCACTAAAATAGCTTTACGGGCACGCATAAGTGGCATTAACAGCTCAATTGGGGTAGCTTTAGATACCTCATCAATAATCACCACATCAAAGCCATCAATACCTGCATCTTGTAAGGTACGTGAATTTTCATTACAAGAAATTGCCACTAAATTACAGTTTTGGGTATATTCCTGACTCATTAATTCCCAATCCAATTTTGACTGTTGTGGGTTATTAAGAGACTGCACCCAGTCTTCAAATAAACCATGCCAATTTTGGTTTTGTGCTTTGCTATCCTGATATTGTTGCTGTAAATACGAAATATGATTTTGAGTAGATTTAATTGATTCACTTAAACAGGTATTTTGAAAATTTTGTTGCTGTAAATGTTGTTGTTCAGCATGTTGCTGTTTTTGCAATTGAATTTCGGTCGTTTTGTATTGATCAAGTAGGTTTTGAATTTCACGTTCAATTTGTTTGATCGGTGCATCATCGGGTACATTTATCTCAAATGCTTGCATTTGTGCAGTTAAGCTTTGGCTTGCTTCTGTAATCTGACCATTAAGACATTGCTCAAATTGTTTAAATTTCTCTAAACGCTCAGCTAATAACATTGCAGTAGATTGTGCATTTTTAATATTGAGGAATTGATCTCTATCTTTAAACAATTGGTAACATTCGTGGGTTAAACCACCACTTTGTTGCTTTAATTGATTTACTTCTCGACGTTTTAGACGCCATAAATTAGAAACTTCTTCGCTATCATCTAGATCCATTTGATTAGCAAGCTGTTCAATTTCTTGTTGTAGTTGTTGAACTTTTAGCTGTGTCTCGATACTCGTAAGACTACCCTGACCTGCTTGTTGCAAGCGAGTAATATCCTGCTCCATCACCTCAAAGCTACTATGAATATTTTGCCAAACATCTAATAATGCCATCAAAATTTGAGCTTGTGATTCTGGATAAAAGCGAAAATCTGCAATTTGAAATGGCAATTTAACTTGGTAGCTGTCTAATTCAAATAGGCGATCTGCAATATTTTTCATCATGTCCGATAAAACAAGACCTTGAGGTGCAATACTTTGCCCTGATAACAAATCTTGCAACTGTTGTAATTCTACTAGTCGTTGTTCATGCACTTGATACTCGAGTTGCTGTTGTTGAAAAGCCTTTTGTGCCTGTTGTTGTTGCTGACGCTTTTCAATGCCTTGTTGTTTGATACTTTGACGTTGTTGTTCAAGCTTTTGTGCATCGAGTTGTAAAAACTCAGCTTGATTTAACCATGTTTTTAACGCATCAATTTGTGCTTCCTGCTGTTGCAATGGCGTTAAAAAACGTACCTGAATATCATGGCTCAATGCCTCATAATGACGTGCTAAGGCTTGCTCACCTGAAAATAGTTTACCTTCTTCGGTAATTTTATCTCGCCCACGCCCTTGTTTTGCTAAACGAACCGCACGTAATGAAGGGTGATTGGTGATACGTGATAGCGCATTATCAATAGCATCATGTGATTGGCTACTAAGCAAAATGGTTTTACCCTGTTTTACTAGCTGTAAAATAGCTTCAGCAATAACTGTGGTTTTACCTGTACCTGGAGGGCCTTGAATTAAACATAAGTCTGGTGCAGCAAGCATTTTTTGCACTGCACGCTTTTGTGCATCATTTAAGTTAGAATTAAACCATTCTTTAATTTCAGGAAGTAAGTTAGGTAATTGTGCTTGCGTAATATCAAATAAATAACTTGATAGATATGGTGCATAGCAATTTTCATTTTGCTTTAAATTACGCAGGATCCTATCCTGACGATCTACCAATGACCAATCACCAATTAAAGCAAAAGATACGAAACCTGTGCTTGGTACTGTTTCAAGCATTTCTTTAATATCTTCTCTATATTGTAGAATGGCTTCTTCATCAGATTGATCAGCTACCAAATTGGTGACTTTATTTTTCCAATCTTCTGTGGGTTCAATATTCAACCATGCAAATACAGGTGCTGAAAAAGGTATATCTTTTAAATCTATATGTTGAAAAACATTCTTTACCTCATCTGGATTCAGTAAACTGAAAGCATTTTTACCACGTTTAAATTGTCCGAGTTCAAATTTTACCTTTTGCTTATTTTGACGTTTATCTTCTAAGCTCGGTAATTCAAATTTCCATGGATCAGTTGAGGTATTTAGATCAAATAATTGTAGGTCTTTTCGTGCTAAGGCTCTACGTACAAGCTCAAAATCTTGTTGACTGTTAGCAATCGCAAGCAATTTAAAAATATGTTTTTGTTCATCATAATTAATTGTTAAATAGCGCAAACCTACTGATTTTTGCCGAATCAGTTCTTTTTTAAAGTCCAAAAATTTACGCCACTCTTCTAAACGCTCATTAGCTAAAACAGAAATTTTAGGTAATTCTTCTACAAGTTGTGGTGTTAATACATTTTGGATACCACGAGAGGGATATTCCCCTTCCCCCAAAAACTGATATTCACACTCTAATTCATGTTCATAGTTAGTAGGGTGTTCACTATTATGGCTAATTATTACGCTTTCTGGGATTAAATAAGGTGTGGAAGAACGAGTCCCCCAGTAACCAATCACAACTAATGAACTGTGTTCATCTAAATACGCACTAAAAGCAGGATGTTGAGGGATACGAATGGCTAAATTAATGCGTTGTGCAGATTTATCCTGTAAAGACAAATTTGCGACATAACACACTGTTGGCATAGATGGGAAAAAAAGATTCAAAAAATGTGTGCTTTTGTCTGAAGCTACATTTTCAAATAAAGGTTCGAGGCTTGGTTTAGCTTTTAAAATATGTGTAATATTTTGTTCAAGTCTAGTTTCACGATCTGAAAGTTTCCAAAAAAGTGTAGCCATATTTTTTTCTCATAACGAAATTATCATTAAAAATCTTTAAAATCATAAAAATAATTTTTCAAGTGAAAATTATTATAAATATATATGCTTGAAAATTAAAACAATAAATAACCTAAATTGTGGATACAAAATTTGTTTGGGATACTAGGAGCAGTCCAATTAATGATTTTATAAAGTGAGAACACGCCTAAAGAGACTACCAACGAATTCAGTAGATTCATTTTTTATTGCTTCATAATTTTTAAATAAATTTGGCAGCAGTTTCGCTGCCAAATTTTAAATATTTCAATCATTGAAGAAAGAGAAAAGCCCACCAACAACAGCCGTAGCTAACCCCGCAGTTAGAATAACAGGAGCTGCAACAACAGCCGTTGCTCCTAAAGCAGCAGTACCAAGAGCAGTCCCAGTAGTAGTTAAGGCACCAGTTGCAACTGTTGCAGTACCGGCTCCTAAAAATCCTCCTATAGCAGCATTAGTGAATAGAGAGCTGCCTAAAGCAGTTGTACTCACTGTTGTGGTTGTAGCGATAGGGATGGTGGCTGCGACTACTGTACCTGTTCTCAGTAAGCTATAGGATACTAAGGCGGTGCAAGCTTGTTGCATTACAGCTTGTACTTGCTCACTACGTTTTTCCCCAGTTACACACCAACATGCAAAATGTTCGCAATTATTAAATAGGAGATTGTAATCGTCTTCCCCTAAGCAATTAAGTGCTCTACTAATGACTTCATCAGGAGAATATATCTGTTGATCTGACGGATAATTAATGGCAGAAAAATAGTCATACCCACCTAAAAAGTCTTCTAAAGTTGTTAGTTCAATACAACCTTTTTTGAAGGCTTCAGCAAAACCAGAGTAGTGAATGACTTGGTTATCACCGATATAAATACCATGGTGGGTATAAAAAACTCTAGAAACTTTAATGTGTTGGCCTAGTTTTAAATTATTCATAAATTAACTCTCTTCGGTTTAAAATTAACAACGTTTAAAACTGTTTATGTTGTAAGTGGTAATTAGATCTTCTCCATCAAGAACAACTGTTATTCCGCCCTTATCTAAAATCTTTAGAGCAATTCGGCGACTTTTTTGAAGTTCATTCAAAATTTCTTGATAAGAAGTTTGATTCTTTTCTTGCAATATCCATCTTAAGTTTTTGATTTTATTGTCTATATCTGACAAATATTTTTGGGTGGTTTTCCTGTTAAGAATATATTTATCACCTCGCACACTCCCTTCCGATAGCGTGAACTCCACCATTGATTTAGTACATCCACGTTGACTCATTCTTTGATGCATATGATTAGTAAATTGCATGACTATCTGCCCGACTATGTTTCCCTTCGATAATTTGATTGTATAAAATAAAACCAGTGTTTATAATGGGTGAATAGGGATGTACTTTTATAGACACTAAAAATGCCAAGAATTTCAAAAAAACAGAAAGCCTTTTTCAATCTTTTAGATCTAGTTTATTTTTATGAAATTTCTCATACTTTATTAAGTAAGCATGATTCAGTTTATTTTTATGAGTTCTTTTTAAATTCAATCAATCACAAACTAATTGAATATAAGATTTCAGATGAAAAAAGAAATATTTATAAGCATTACTTAATTTGTGCTTTAGAAATATATTTAAATAATGAAAAAGATGAATATGAAAAGATGATTAAATTTTTGAAGAAAGATATAGGAATGTCAGAAGAAAGTTATATAAAATATTGTAATGTAAGAGCAGATTTTTCTCTTGAGAAACTATTTTCTTTTATTAAAGAAAAAAATTAGATTTAGATATTTTTATAAAAATATTTTCAGAAGTTTTTGTAGAAATTAAAGAAGCTGGATATGAGCTGGATTATATATTTAACTTAACAGTTAGATCCTTTTTCTTTGACTTTGAAAAACCAAGTTTAAACTTATATAAAAAAATAATTGATTATGATTTTTTCGGAAAAAATAATGAAACTGATATCCACTTTGAGGAGGATGATTTTTTACTTAGATTAAGTCTTTTAGTTGAATTTGAATTATTTAGAAAGTATATGAAAAAAATAATGACTTTTATTAAGTTGGAGAAAATAGAGTTACAATTTCCTAGTGATAATCTTTCCTTAGAAGGTAGAAAACAGTTAAAGGATAAATATTTCGATATAGTGGAAACAATGTTCATAACAGCAGAGAATTTCCATAAAATAAGTCTGCCAATCGCATCTAAAATTGGTAGTGAAAATTTTAATAATTTTTTTATCTATTCAAATGACTTATTAAAGAGAGATGTTTTTTTTCCTGGAACAAAAGCTAGATGGGAAAGTATGCTGGGATCTTATGAAATTTTAATTTTTCGTTGTAATGGTAGTAAAACAGCTATTTATTTTGAGGAGTCTAAAGATACTTTAACTCTGAGTGATCAGTCAAAAATTATTTTAGAAGATAATGGGATAGAAATTTCTGCTAGGACTTTATATTTAAGATATAAAGAGTTAAAAAAATTCTATAAGAAAGTTAAATATTATTGCTATTTGATTGCAAATACTCAAAATGTACTTGAATGGCAAAGTGGTGACAGTAGTTATTATGATATGACAATTAGGTTTGATCCTGAAAGTGTAAATTTAAAACCTGCACACTATCAATTTTATTATGAATCTAAAAATAGAAAAGATAAAAATACAGATAAATTAATAATTGATTCAAAAAATATTCATTAATTTTTTATATAATTTTTTATAGTGTATAGGTTTTTATATAAATATTATGTACTATGATTTTACTTAATTTATTTTAGGGGGGATTGACGGTATAAATTTCTAAAAATCCTTATTTTAGAAATTTTTATATAACAAAAACATATTTACCTATAATTAATATTATATAAAGCATAGCATTGATTTTTTATTAAATTACAGATGAACGAATTAGTATCGTTCAATATTCGTTTCATTACTGATTGTAAATAGAAGCCCTGAATTAGTTTTTGAGGGATACCCCACGTTCCATAATTTTTATAAATAAACTAAATATAGTGCCCAATTTATATTGAGTTAATTACAAGCCTTTAAATACCGATATACAGCTTGACGGCTAATTCCAAATGCTTGTCCTAATGCCATTTTAGAAGGATACTTCCCTTCCTTCCATGCCTGACGTAACGCTTCAGCTTGTTCAGGTCTTAATTTATGAACACGGCCTTTGTACTTTCCTTGAGCAGATGCAAGTTTGATTCCTTCCTTTTGTCTCTCTAAAATAATTTCACGTTCAAATTGTGCGAAAGCCCCCATCAACTGCAACATTAAATTATCCATAGGGGAAGATTGAGCGGTAAATGTAATATTCTCTTTTACAAACTGAATAGCAATTCCTCTTTTGACAAGCTGATCAACTTCAGTGACCAAATCTTTTAAGCTACGAGCAAAACGATCCATGGAATGTACTATCACCCGGTCTCCTTCCCGGACATAATTCAACATTTCCTGAAATTTCGGTCGGTCGGTATTTTTACCTGAAGCACGGTCAACAAAAACCCGGTCGACTTCAATTCCCTCAAGTTGACGTCCCGTATTTTGCTCGACCGAACTCACTCGCACATAGCCTACTTTTTGGCCTTTCACTTTTTACGCCCCAATTGGATAAAAATGAACAATTTCGTAAATTATAAATCTTTAATACCAAAGTTACATGTTACTTATGATTAAAAAACATTTAAATGGTACATGTTTTTAAGAACTTTTAAAATGTAATTTTAGGGTATACCCTATTTTTACATATAAAAAATAACAGTTCTTACTTTTATAAACAAGCTTATAAAAAGTAAGTTATCTAGAATTGGGATTCGGTAAAGAATCTAACTAAATTCATGAAATATTGAACGAAGAGAGGTGGCAGTCCAAATGATGGTCATGTGTATCTAGAATTTCGGTGGCTATTCACTAGTAAATAAATTTTTCGGGCTCTAAGCACTTTTTGAAGGGAACGTCATCGACTCTAATTTCTATTTGGAACGGTGCTGTTAAAATTATGAGCTAAAAAAGATTTCCTTGTAATTGAATTTTTCCTGAATTAGGTAAATCAAATATTCTATACTCATGATAAAGTTTCAAAAAAAATTCTGGTGATTTTATAGAGTCTAATAAGTTTCGTTTATATAGTGAACTAAATAGGGCAACAGAGTGAGCTTGGCAATTAACCGACTTTAAAGGATTGAATTCAATATCAGTAAAACATTGATATTTGATCAACTCATCATGAAGGCACTTTTCTAAATTTAGTACATTTATATACAGCCAATCATAGAACGCTGTTTGAGGAACAACGTCCCATTTCGTGTTAAAAAACTCAAACCCAATTAATGCACCTGAATTTAATATCCTTTCATCCTTTTTTGCTTCTAAAGACGACTTTTTAAGAATATCTATATATGGCCCCCCTTTTTCAAATACCTTACTTGACTGGTAGGCTGACTCAACAGAATAGATTAAATCCCGCTTCTTATCTTGGATCTTTAAATTAAAAGCACTTAATTTAACACCTAAAGGATTCAATGACTTAGTTGAAACTTCGAGAATTTTTTCACTAGGGTATTTTTGACTTATAGCATGATGAAGCTCGGCAATAGATTTTCTCTTTTGTTCAATAGCCATACCATTGTGAAACTTAAATTCTATTAGCTCACTTTCGACCAAGCATGAACCTAAATCATGGGATCTAAATACTGGTCTTTTAGCCATGATCAAATACTCCTAAAACTATTACGGTCGTCAAAATAGCCCCAACAATTCTCGATGGATTCAATACTTAAGTTAGGGTAAAGCGTCCGCAGTCGAATGGCCAACTGATCATCATTCACAAAAATATGCTTTATATAGCTTGGTTCAATTTTCTCAAGCACCATAACTTCAGCTTGAACATCTGTTGTATCTTGATCTTTGAGCATAGTACTTCTTTTAAGGATGCCTCTACTTGTATTTACTTCTTCAGCAAACATAGCCTCCAGTGCTGCTGGACCTTTGAATTGTTCGGTATGAAGATTCCTATATATGCTTGAAGCAGCATTCGATGGATAAAATAAACACTCTTTGGTATGAACAATCGAAGCATTTAACAATATTAAGCACCAAGTATTGTTGATGTAGCGATTCCGGTAAGAGAAAAACATGGAGGAGTTAGGGAACGTGACAGAGAAACATGTAGCATCAAGCTTGCTATCTAGGCGATCCTTGTCAAAATATGTATATCCAATTTTTTGGTTTTCCAAATCACTTCGAGATAGGAAACCTGATTTAACAATACTATGTAAGTTGTCTATAGACGTAAAATGAGTTAAAAACTCAATTCCTCTTTCTTGAACAATTGATGTCATATAAATGACATCGAGCGCCTCTTTCCATTCTACCGAATAGCGCCCCCCTGGTGACTCCTCAAGATAATTCTGTGCCTGCAAATAGCGTTTATTATTAATCATTATTCTATTACGACCAATAATACTTTTAATGACTTTACATCTTAGAAATATTGCAACGTGAGGTGGGAAATTTAAATTTAAATAAGGCTGAAGAATGCTATCAAAAAATGTTGAAACATTATCAAAATTATTAGAGTCCTCGAATAATGCTCCATCATATTCAATAGATTTAAAGCCTGACTGTTCCACCAGTTCTTTTGCTATATCGTTCCCAATAGAAGCTGCGCTAAGTTCGTATCTTATAAATCGGAACAAAGCATCATCATCTTTAAACATTTTCAAAATATCAAGAACGGTATACTGTAATCTTACAAATGTCTCATCATCTAGTTTTATAGCGTCATTATTAAACATCTAAATAAATATTTTAGTCAATTAATTGTTAATTATTATATAATTACTTATCCACTATTAAAAGATGAGATTAAAATGTTTGGTTGGTTTAAAAAAAATTCTAAAGAGTCGCATCTGTTTCAAGGTGACTTAGATTTAACACCCTATATCAGTATATTAAGTATTGTTAAAAATAATAATCCAGTCTATCTAAACTTAAAGAAAGAAAATTTCTTTATTAAGGATAGAGACGGAGATTTAAAGCTTAATGGGCGAGTGGCAATCTTCAAGTTTAATGATGAATCTGGAAATATCATTAAGTTTTTCGTGGCATTCTATGGCGAGTTTTCAGAAGGCTGGAGCTCTACCAACCAAGAAATGTTACGTGGCTTTGAATTAGTGGCAAGAAGCATTTTTGATCTTATTAATAAAAATAAAATCAAATTATTTTCTCCAAGAGCAGTTTATCAAACACAATATATCTATACATACAGATGCTTCCTGCTTGAAGATAAGATAGTTACTTACAATTTATCTTTCACCGATGGATATGTCATTACCAAAAGTATGATTAAAAATATGACAGGCGACGAGGCTGTTGAACACCTTGCCTCAAGCCAAGCTAAGAAATAAGCTTATTTCTTATCCAAGATTCAGGTTAAATTTATATGTTTTCATGCAGAATCTCCTGCTTGTATTTTAAGAGAAAAATCTATTTTTAGAGGGGATTACCACCTAACTTAAATAAAAGTCTCCGACAAACCCGGTACGGTTCAGTCCTCAAGGTTTGTGGAGGGTGGTTTAATAAGCAGCATACCATTCTTGTGTGCTAATTCCTGATGCATTTGCTGTGCAGCAGGAATTGGTCCACCATGTTTCGCAATATATTCTGCCTTTCTTTGCATGAACTCTGCTTCTCTTTGTTGAGCTCGCTCTATTGATTCATCAGGCTGTTGTTGCGGTTGTATCGCCTTATAATTATAGAGACCGACACCACAAAGAAGCAGAATAAAAAAAGCGATTTGTTTTTTAAGAACTTTATTCACTTGTGCTCATCTCTATAAAATACCATCGCTTGTCCAAGCAGGAAAATTCCATTCTTTTTAAGAAAAATGACTCTGTTATCTTATTCATCAATATATTGATATTGTTAAATATTTACAGAGCCATTTCCTCATCATCTTAAAATACGACTACATTCAATCCACCCCTAGCCCCTTAAACACAGCATCCACCGGATCTGCATAAAAGCTGGTCTGGAACTTGGTAAACAGTTCCACAGGAATCGTAGGGATATCTGCCGCACTACTCATTGGTAAGGCAACTTTCTTGGCACCCGCATCAAAAGCAACTTGCAGACATTCGGCAATACTTTCCACCGGTGTAACAGAACCACCCAAGCTCATATCACCCAGTACCACCATCTGACTTTGTACCGATCGTCCTAACAGGCCAGAAGCGAAAGCCACTAAACTTGGCAAGGCAAGATGGCTGAGCGGGCCGGTATTCTGTAATTCCACCACATGTAAGTGGAAATCATGTTCCAGCACCTTACTGCCCCCCGAGATCCGGGATGCATTGGCCTTGAAGTAATCAAAAGCAATCTTGACCTGTTCTTTGGCACTGCTTGAATTCCATAAGCCAGATGTCGCCAATTTTCCTGAACCTTTGGTCACTTGAAGTTCTAAGCGGTATAACCCCGGCATGCCCTTATTACTGAGCCCAATAGTGTAGAGGAAGCCTGATTTGGCTGGCCCTTCAGGAATGAGTCCACCTCCACCGTGCTCTTTGACTGAAACAAAGTGCTCTTCAAGCGTGTCATTATCGATATAGCTGAAATGAACGTCATAGAATTCCATGCCACCAATTTTCTTCAGCTGCTCTTTGACACGCCGGCGTACCTGCAGCGCATATTGAAGACATTGCCGTACATCTTCTTTATTAAACTGACCGTGTGGGTAGAGCAGCTTCATCAATCCAGAAACTGTCTTGCGAACGGCAATCACATCACGCTGATTCAGGTTATTCCCTAGCTTGAAGTACTTCTCAATGGCATCCGCAAAACTACGCTTACGCATTTCCCGGAAGAATTCAGCAAGATAATCAACGATTAGACCATAACGGTTGGTAAAGAATTCCGGACGCATTTTTGGAATTTCCCAACCCGGGATATAGGCATGAAAGCGATCAAAGAATGCTGAATCGATCATTGCTTCAGGGAACGGCGCCAACAGATGGCTGGTTTTAACCAGAGATTCCACACTTTGGTTGATATTACCCACAAAAACCATCGAAGCTGAGGCTTCCATCTGTTCACGACCACGGGCAAAAGATCCTGAGGCCATATAGTCTTTCATGATCTGAACGCCATCTTTGTCCTTAAAGGAAATACCGGCAACTTCATCAAAGGCCACCACATCCCACAACCCCACCAGACCAATACGGCGGCTACTCATGTTATAGAACAGATTGGCGACAGTGGTTTGCCCACCTGAAACTAGAATACTATTCGGTGAACACTCTTTGTAAATATGGCTTTTCCCGGTACCGCGTGGTCCAAGTTCACAGACGTTATAGTTATTTTCAACGAACGGAACCATACGCGCTAATAGGTGCCATTGCACGTCCTCTTTTAACGAAGCCGGTTCCATGCCGATCGAACGGATTAAACTCTCGCGCCACTGATCAGTGCTTAATGCTGCTCTGCCACTGAAAAGTTCATCCATATTCATATTCGGCATTTGAATCGGCTTGAGTAAACTCACCCCAAATGGAGAACTAGTCTGTCCTTCTTCAAAATAATAACTGAGCGTAGCAATGACCCAGATACCACCAACAAGTAATTTTTCATACTCTTTGACGATGCCTGCCGAGATTTCGGCATCTTTGATGCCCAGATTACTAAATGATGCTTCGTATTTGTCTTTACGCTCATTCAGCTTTACGGTCACCCGATCAATGACCTTATAACTGCCCCGTTCACGAACCAGGGATTTCACCTTCTCAGCTTCATCAGGTCGTACATAGTTCTCTGCCAGAACCGTCTTTACGTTACGTAGTCCCTGTTCAATGATCTCTGGATCATCCGAGGCACAGTACATCCCTAGCAGGTATTCGAGTACATAGACCGGGACATTGGCCCCTTCTTTGATCAGTTTAGTCAGATCCTTACGTACCACCCGCCCAGCAAAGTGTTCATTCAGCAGCTGATCCAGTTCTTTATCGTTAGCAGATTCCATGTAGGCTACGCTCTATCGTTAATTCGTTATCAGAAGAAGTCATCGGTAAATGCCAAATCAATGGTGACCTTATAGCGTTGCATCTCGATATTCAGGTCTTTGTCCTTCAGTACCAGGAAGTAATCTTTCTTACGGTCAAAATCAGTGCCAGACAATGACAGTCTGACCTGTTTGACCCGATCGGCAACAGAATCGGTAGCGCTATCAAAAGTCAAAGTTTCTTCACTGGAAACTTTAAGATCCCCATCATAAATGGCAATGGATAAAGTCACTGGCATGACCAGCTCACTGACAGCTTCAGTTTGCATCAAATCAAACTTCTGGATGTTATTGACCATCTTCAGCGTGGATTTGGTAGAAATGACCTCAACTTTACGCTTGGTCCGCTGTCCAGCCTTTTCACCACGTAGCTGTTTTACCATCAGTACCGGTACCACAATTTCCTGAGGCATGATGCCGCCATGCACGAAACGTGAGCCTCCTACGAAATGGAAACGGTTCGCCCCTTTTGGAATCCAGAAATCAGTCGCAGATAATGTGCCTGCCGTAGCTTGGGTTGAGCCTTTCCATGCTTCCTTGCTCTCTGGTAAACCATGCCCAATCACATAGCGTTTTTTGCTTTTCAATGTATTCGCAGGTTTTTCAGTCAAGCTTGAACGATCCGCAGATTCTAATTTACTTTGCTGGAACAAGAAGCCATGGTCGGCTGTGATCAACAGGGTAGAAATATTGAAATGCATCAAGATTTTGCGGCTAAGTTCAGTCAGCTCTTCAATGGCATGTTCCACCGCCATAAAGGTTTCTGATTCTGTAGAGGCACTGTCTCCCCGAGCATCAATCACGTTGTGATAAACGTAAATCAAATCATGGTCTTTAAGTGCTTCACGGCCTTCATCACGCGACCAACCTTTTACCGTTTCAGCGGTAACCGCCAATCCATTATAGGCAGCCAGAATTTTGGATCGTGCTGCAGTCCCTTTGCTGGACTGCCCATCTACTAAAACATCATCACCTGCGGCCTCTTTGTACTCCAAAGTCTGATGCGGCAACAACGAGGCCATGCCAAGTGTGGTGTAACTTGGGACAACGCCCAGCTGTGAAGACAATGTCGCTTCAGAATATCGCTTTTCATTGATACGATCACGCAGCTCTACCGCAGCTTCATAACGGAAAGCATCACTGATAATCACCACAATACGGCGTTTCGTTGCGGAACTGAGTAAGGGTCTAACGTGAGTATCGTAGAAGTTCTGCTGATTTGGGATATCTGCCATTTTCCAGACATTCAAGCGTTGCTCAGCTTCAATCCGCTCGCCCCAGTTGCGTGCCAA
Source organism: Acinetobacter sp. WCHA55 (assembly GCF_002165305.2). Classification (NCBI taxonomy): domain Bacteria; kingdom Pseudomonadati; phylum Pseudomonadota; class Gammaproteobacteria; order Moraxellales; family Moraxellaceae; genus Acinetobacter; species Acinetobacter sp. WCHA55. The sequence goes on from NZ_CP032284.1 coordinate 28,610, forward strand.
GTGGTCAATAAACCAGTAGGAATAGCAATTTTCCACTTCTTCATCGAGTTTTTTCAGGATATCGACATGAGCGCGTTGAGAAGCAGCACTGTAGTGGCGATAGGCCATATCAAAGCGATACAACTCCTGCTCGTAGGCTTTATACAAAGCTTCACTGGAGTCGAAATAGAAACCGGCATCAAACTGCTGTCGCAGGCTAAACAGCTCAATGGCTGCCTGCAACGCTGTATAGACAGTACGATATTTACGGCGTGTTGCATCATCCTTATGTTTGGAAGCCCAATAACCATCCAGACGGGTAGAAATAATCGTTCTGAAATGTTCCAGTTCAGCTTTGGTTGCTGCAGGGATATGACTGGCCAAATCAACAATGATCTTTTGTTCAATCACTTCAAAGGTCATGACATCCAGCAGCTGCCCCAGATCAAAGGCCCCGACCTTCTCCTGAATTCGCAGTGCATTCGCCACGGTCTGGGAAAGCGTATCGAAGGTTGGGTAATATTTAGAACTGTCTCTCCAGCGCGACAAAAAGGCTCTAGCCGTCGCACGGGAGCTGACGGATGACATCACCAGTTCTTGAGCCCATAGCGGTATATCGCCCAGGCTTTCACAGAAACCTGTAGTCATCAAACGGATAAAGAACGTACCGAGCTTGAATGGTGCTTCCCCATTCAATTCTTCAACCGATGCTGGATAACCAATTTCCGCCTGTAATGCGGTGACCAAAGCTGGCACCAGTTGGAATTTTTCCAGTTCAGCAAAGGAGTCTGGATTGACTTCCAGAGCCAGGTTCTGCTGTACCATTTCATCTGCCAGTGCCAGAACGATATGCATAAGTTCGGCACTGTCAGCCTTGACCACAGCTGCAATCATGGCCATATCCAGATCCTGTGCATCTGCATCAGGCTGGATATAGCGTTTTAAGGTGCTCAGACGCGCTTTGGCTTTGAGGAACTCTTCACGTTTGGCCAGATGTTCTCTTAGACTCTGCTGCTGTAAACCCAGCCCATTGAAAATAATCGAGAAACGATCGGCATAGAAGCTGCGAGAATATAGCTTAATGTCCAGTAACCAGTCTTTTTCGGTTTCAGGCTCAGGGCTTGGAAAATACAGCAAGTATTTGCCCTGCTGATCTTGCAGCTCCAGTTTAAGCTTAATCTCTAGGCTCGACTCTTCTGCCATATTCAGAATCTGGACATCATTCAGCTTTAATGCATGTACTTCTTCAGTAAAAGACTGCTCAGCATCGTACCAAAAGACAATTCGATGATTTTCAGTGTAGAAAGCTTGTTCGAGGCCTTGTTTAAGTTGGTTAATATTCATTAAACAACTCCCATCGCCAGCTTTACAACCTCTTCTAAATCACTTTTGAATATATTAAATGAAGACATATTTATACTAGTAATATCGATCTCTTTATTATTAATTAGCTGTGCCATATCTAACCCATTAGTTTTTCCATCTAATGACTCTGCAAGCTGCTCTTTTAAGGGATTTTTACCATTATCATTTCCTGATTCATCCTCTAAACAGTCACAATGTTGATATGGATTTTGCTTGGTAGCACATAACAACCATGCTTCGGATTTTGGTTTAGGAATCATTGCCACTCCTAAGTCATAATCCTCCGCCCTAAAGCCAGCTATAATCGAATTACGTTTATCATTCCAATTTCCCCGCCCTGCGGAGGAAGTACCATCTGCATCTCTAAACAATACCGCAATAACGTTATCATCTACTTCGGTAGCTTTATTTCTTGCAATAGAGGCTAAAGCTCGAGCATTTTCAAAAAAATATTTCGTTTCAGCTGGTTTTTTTTTACCCCTTAAAGACATTGCCTTACGCTGAGGCGGTTGTTTATTTTCAGCTAAATAAGATTCAGATACGTAACTTACTAATTCACAAACCAAATGTGACATTTCAAAACCTTGGTTTAGCTCTATAAGCTGATCTACTATGATTGCCATAGGACCTTCTTGAAAATCAGCTCTATCACATACTGCTGAACTACGACAGACACCAATATCACTAGGGCCTTCACCACTTAATAATAGGTACACGTATTAATCCTCAGCAGGAAGAGATTCAATTTCTAAATACAATCTTGTTAAATCTGTATCAATAAAAGCTTCGCCTGGACCCATAAATTTAAGTTTCTTAGCCATAGAAGGGATATCAAAAAGTTTTATTGCTTTTGTATACCCTTCTGTACTCTTATACAGGTATATAACACCTGCTCTTGCAACATCATCATCCATGAAATTCAGAATCATAGGGCTATGTGTCGTAACCAATATCTGATCGTCAGAATTAATTAAATGATCTATTAAATATTCTATAAGTTCAGGATTAATACCATTTTCAATCTCATCGAACAGGAGAAATGCTTTTCCAATATCAAGCTGTAGTAAAATGGCCATCAAACGTAGCATGCCATCATTTAGATGACGAGCTGTTGTGATTAATTTTTTATTCCTAAATGATTCAACAATTTCTAATTGCTTCCAACCTGATTTCAATGATTTAGTCTTAACTTCATCTAATTGAGGATAAACTTTAACTAATTCTTTTCCTAACATCTCCTTTGTTTCCATTCCAGACTCATGGATAAAAGCAGATAGTTTTTCACCACCTAAACCAAGTTTACCTTCCGCACTTCTATTTCTACTTCTTAAAAGTTCCGGGCTAAGCAAATCTAATGATCGGATGTTAAGTATTTTATCTTTAACAGCTTTTAATGTTTGTTCTTGAAGATTTTCTTTAAGTCGAGAAAGTATAGAACCTTGATATTCAAAGACAATATCTTGTCTACTTGAATGATATGTATATACTGAATCTTCAACGGATAAAATTTTCTCCCCATTTTGTGTAATTGTTTCCTTCGTACAACTTAAAGAACTTCGATTGAAACTTCCTGCCCAAACCAATTCTTGACCTTCAATTTCAAGCACAATTCTAAAGTCAATATTACTTTTCTTAGTTAGTTTAGAATTTAAATCTGACTTCTCCCAACTGCGCATTTTTAACCAGGCATCGATATCTCCGACCATCAATTGTGATACGAAATCTAAGGCTTGTAGTACAGTGGATTTTCCAGAACCGTTTAGCCCCACAATACAATTAAACTTAGCTAGTTCAAGTTTGAAATCAACCAGGGATTTAAAATTATCAACCCATATAGATTTAATCATCTACCACTACTCCCCACTACCACCCGTAATATCCTTAACATTCGCCAACAAGTCCCCAAACTTGCCATAGTTCACTTTCACACCATCATCTAGATCCAGTGAAATACGCTGATCGGCATAGTGACGCAGTTTTTCCTCAAAGCTACTGAGTTCAGCCTGTTGCTTATGCAGATCCTGCAGTTTTTTCTCGATACGTTTGATTTCAGCCGCAGAGTCACTGCTTTCTTTTGCTGTTTCCAGAGAGTTGGCATACGCAGCCATTTTGGAAATCAGTGGCATCACGTATTCGGTACGCATACGTGCCAAAGTACTTTCGTTATAGCGGTGCAAGTATACCAACGCCTGGAAAGCGCCTTGCTTACCACTGCTGAATAACCAGTAGATCGGGCGCTTTTTATAGGTCTGCATATGGTCTTTATAGAACTTGCTGGCGAGGTAACGGCGAATGGTGTCTTCAGCCGTTTCACTGGCTTTTTTATCCAAGCTTTCAGCCAGCCACTGCATATTGGCATCCAGTGTCTCTTTCCCCCAAACGGCAGTTAAGAACTCTCGAATACGGTGCGTTGCATCATCTTCAAACCAGTGCATTTCGGTCAGTGGAATAATGCCGTCAGCATCGGCTGGAAATTTTTGATAACGACTCGCATCAAAGTCTTGATTGCCTGCATGAGCATAGATTAGACCTGGTTCATCCAGGCTATAGCGTCCCATCATGCAGCCAAGTGCATAAGATACTAAACGCTGGCTGTCTTTTTCACGGTCGGCACGAGTCAGCGTGATTTGCTCATCTGGTACATCAGGCGTGAGTTCATCCTGTAAACCATAAGCATCAATAAACAGCTTGTTGTTTTCTTCTTCCAGACATTTCATTTCAGCCACAGCTTCAGCATTTTGCTGTTGCCATGTATTAAAGGCTTGTTCTAAGTTTGGCTGCTGGGTACGAATAATTGGGTTTTGAGCAAAATCCCATGAGGTTTCGTAGGAATCCCAATCTCTTTGAGATATTGTCAATAAATTTTTATATATTTTTTCTATTTCTCTATTAAATTCAATTAATTTGGAAGGAAATGGCAAAAGGTTAAAATAACCAACATGAAAATGAAGAGTTGGATTAAGTATTTTTGTCATCATATTAACAAATTTGTTATTACAATAACATAAAACTATTTTCTCTATTTTATTATCGGTGGGGAAAGCACAATGACCAGTATTCGAGAATAAAAACCCATTACTATATTTTCGAAATGAATTATTCGCTGAGGTAATATCAGACCATGAAATAAATGGTTTAAAATACTTGTTTTCAGAAGGTAAATGATTTCCTAATGTTTTCAAAAGATCTCTATTATTTTTATCGAATGCTATTACATACTCTTGATTACCATACCATTTTCTATAACTCCCACCTTTGTTAAGCGGATACCATTTTTTGTTGTTTTCCCATCCCTCTTGTGCTGAATCAAGGTTTAAACCTAATTTTGAAAAGTTAATTTCCCAATATAATCTAAAGAATCGACTGTCCTGACCTGTTCCTAATCCTTGCTTAGCTTCTAAGATATTACCTAACGAATTTTCTGAGAAGAATATATTCCGAACATTTTCACTAACCCAATAAGCCACAGGACTACCTGGAATTTTCTTAAAATCATCTTGAATAGTCGAATCAAATCGATTTAGTCCTGCTTTAAGTTCAATCTCTTTTTGATCCTGATCTGTATTCACAAGCCTAAAAAATACTGGCTTAAATCCATTTAGATGTTTACCTTGCATCACAAATGCAGTGGTTTGTACAACTTCACCTGAAATTTCAGGAAATGCTCGTGCACCTAAGTGTGCCATGGTTTGAATCGTACGATCTTGTAATAACTTTTCACGCATTGCTTCATAAGATGACAGGAACATCCAGCTTTGCATGGTCACCATGCTATTAAAGCCACTGTCTTTACACCAAGCAAACCCACGTTCAATAAACATGCTGAATAAATCAGATTTACTATCTGGGAACTTTTTCTTGGCAAAATCTTTTAAGATTGCATTCATTTTTCCTCCACCCATATAAGGTGGATTCGCAATCACAGCATCATATTGTTTAGCAAGTAATTTAGCTTGTTGAACTAAAGGTAATAACTCTTGTGCTGACTGCTGCGCAAAAATATCCCCTGAATCCAAAGCTTTATTCAGCTTGCTTTCTAAATCAGGCAACTTTTTAGCAAATGATGCAGGAATTTGAATCAAAGATCCAAAGGTCGAAGCATGTTCAAATAGATCCAGTAATTCTTTTAAATCAGCCTGTGTAATATCAGTGTTTGCCAAATCCTGACTGAATGCATCTAAACGCTCAGGCTGACTATCCCGCAACGCAATAATATTCAGCTTCGGTGGATTGCTAAATAAACGGCGGTCATCCTCACGCGCTTTCATCAACAGTGCAAAACTCGCCAATTGTGCCGCACGGGTATCAATATCAATCCCGTACAGGTTATTTTCCAGAATCAAACGTGGAATATCGCGGCTACGGTAACCACGTTCTAAATAAATCGCTTTTAAGCAGTCATAAGCTTCCACCAGAATGTGCCCCGAACCACAAGCCGGATCGAGTACTGTAATGCTTTCAGGGTTTAAGGTATCGCCATCTTCACTGATCCGCACATCAATCAGTTGTTTTAATTGTGCATTGACTTCATTACTTTGCTCAGCCGGCTGAATATAGTATTCCCAACTACTCGCTAGCGTACTTTCTGGATGTGCCATCAGCCATAAGCGGCCGACACTGTTCTGTACCAAATATTTTACAATCCAGTTCGGGGTGAAGAGTTGTGTCGCTGCAGGAATATCTTCACTTTTGACGACTTTACCAATGACTTGATCTTTCTTTTCAGAAATATAGAACTGATACAGCCAGCCAATAATCTGTACATCCGACCAGTCTTCTTCCGGAATGCTGCTCACTAAATCACGGATCAACGAATCGGTTTTAGTCAGGTTATCCGGTAACAGTAGTTCAGATTCATCAGAAACCTGTTCGAACAGCAGTGGCATGACCTGATTCAACGCATGACACTGCGCCAATAACAGCTCTCGATACAGCTCTTCGTCTTTATTGCCATCCAGCTTAAGCTCAGCCACACGGCTGGCATCTAAACCTGGTAGGTCGATATCCAGACATTCTTCCAGAAGCTGTGGCAAGCCTGCACTACCATCTGCACTACTCAGTACACGACGGCCATGATCGAGTAAGCCTTTGCATTCCATATAGCGAATGGCACAGAGACGGTTAAACCAGCTGTAAGCGATATAATCAATCGTCTGCTCAAAACTGCTGGTTTGAATGCGCTTGATCAGCTTCTCACGAGGTTTCATGACGGATAGCGGAAAAACCTGATCGCCAATCAGCAGCAAGTCGCCTTTCTGTTCAGCCGGTAAAATGCTGTCTGTGCTGATGCCATATTTGGCGGCCTGCTTGCGCATCGCTGCGATAAAATCATTACGTGCTTGCGGTGCGTATTTTTTAATATGACTGGTATTCATCTTTAAACCTTTAATTAATGACTGATGCCGATATCCCTAAGCCCTGTTAGCGGATACGCACACGCTTTTTGTCACTCACGATTTTTTTCAGTTCAGCTTTGAGTGCGTCTACAAACTGATCCACTGACTCTTCTGTTTCCAGATAGACACTGCTGGAGGTTTTGCTGTAAATGCTGGCGACATCAACTTCGACAACAGGTTTCGGTGGCACTACGGCTGTCGCAGGCTGTAGCGGACTCGCAGCAGGTGTTGATGTAGCTGGGCTGGAGGTGGTTGCAGTGTTGGTTACACTCTCTGCTTTGCTCTGAGCCAATTGTGCCGCTTTGGCCTGACGCTGGATTTCCGCCTGAACTTCGCTTTCCAACTCATACAAGGCTTCATCAAAACGCTCCACGGCGGTTTGGGTTTGCAGCATATAGATGGTGGATAGGCTAGTTTCCACTTCAATATCCGTTTTCAGCAGTTGTAGTGGGCGTAATAGCTTGTTACTCAGCTCAGCGCTAGCGATGCCACTGTTTTTAATCTCGGCTTCTAACTGCTTGATCTTGTCATCCAGCTGCTCTAGCGCCTGACTGCGTTTTTCAGTTAGTAAGCGTTGATTGACACTTTCCACGGTGCGAACCAAATCAGCCACTTTATTTAACAGGCCATAGGGCGATTCAAGGGTGAAAATACGATGTAATTCAGACAGGGCTTTTTTAGCTACCTCATCACTGCCCAGCGCCTGTTTGTTCTTCTCAAAATGACGTAAGGCCTGTTGCAGTTGCTGCCAGCTCGGCATCTGGTTAGTGAAGAACTCATGAATATCACGATAATCTTCTTCCAGGTCAAGATAGTCGTCCTTGTTCTCAACCACGGCTTTAAAGAAATCGAAGCTGTCGCTATTGGCCAGCAAGCGCTCCAAAGTCAGAATCGACTTTTCAATCACTTTCTTGCCCGGGAACTGTCCGACATCAGTTTTACTCTTATACGACTTAAAGTTGGCTAACCAAGTCTTAAAATACTGGGTATAGAATTCAAACAGCTCTTTTTCTGTCGCTGGTCCCATCGCCGAGAATAGGTCTTGGGTGAGTTGGCGTGCCTGTTTCAACACCTGATCATCAGTCTGGCGCTTTTTAATGATCGATACATCACGGCGACGGCGGCTGTTTTGTAAAGGCTCAAAGGCATCTTTTAACTGTAAGCTGCCACCATTTAACTGCAGTGAAATGCGCCCCATTGCCGCCAACTGACCCACCAACAGTAAAATCTCAGCATCTGGCCAGCCATAAGGGCGTTTAGCAAAACGATCCACCACATCCGATACCAGAATACGTTCTGTACCTGTTGCCCGTAGCGCAATGTACTGTTCCACTTCTTGTAGGGCTTTCGGGTTCGTCTGACCGCCATCCAGTGACAGGCCTAACTGCGCCATATCATCCACAGTCAATACGGCGTTCAGTTCGCGCCAGGCATCCTGCTGATAGACTTGCAGATAGCTCAGTTTGGTATAGGTGTTTTCCAGCAAATAACGACAAGCCTCATCCAGCTTGGTGGTTGGACTTGAAGATGAAAGTTGTAGATGTTGACCCAAGGCATAACTTTCCGCGTCCAGCAACATTTCTTCGACCCGGGCACGCAGGCGTTTTTTACGCTCCTGATTCTCACGGCCACGGTCTGCCAGAATACGGGTGATATCGGACTGAGTGCCATCATCATTTAAACGGATGAATTTATTGGTTTTCAGCCAGGTGCGCAGTTCATTAAAGAACTGTTTATCGTCTGCCAGTTTAAACAGCACTTGTCCTTCAGCCTGAGTACTTTTACCAATACAGTAAGCTTCAGTGTAGAGGTTGTATTCCGTATCCAGCGGAGAAATGATTTCAACTTTTAAATCGCTCTCATACTTGCCATCCAGGCTATGGCTATCTAGGAAACGACCAATCTGATAGTCCATCTTGTTGGCTTGATGGCGGTATTTGTTCTGATCGCGCAGTAAATCTTTAAAGATCAGATTGGCTAACTCTTTATTTTCTTCTGAAGCTGCTAAGTCAGTGGCTTTGATTTTTCGGGTAATATCACGTTCTTCATTGGTCAGGAACAGGAACTCATCGCCATTCCTCGTAATCAGGCTCTCTTTTTCCAGACGCTGCAGGCTCTCTTCAATCCGCTTGCGCAATGCCAGCTTATCTTCATCAATTTTCTCAATCGACAAAGTCACCAGGTTATCCAGCGTACCTTTGATGATATCGACATAGCGGATCATGAACAGGGTACGCAGCATCTGCACATCAAAACCATCCAGGGTCTTATTCTGCCCTGCCTGGTCGATGGTACGCTTCACTGCAGTATCCAGGAAGCCTTCAACTGAAGTATAGAAGCGGTGGAAAGGAACGAGGGCACCGACTTCATCTGTGGCAATCGCATTCGCGGCCATCTGGAACGCATCTAGCATGGACCGTTCACCATAGGCCAGGTGTGCACCGGTCGCACCGACTTTACGGATTTCTTCAAATACTTTTTGCACCAGCTGGAAATGGTACGGCGCAAAAGGATAGTTATGGATAAAGCTGTCTGGCCCCTCATAGTTCTTGAGGGTCGGGCCTGAACGGTCAAAGGTAATCTGATTTTTTAAGATATCGCCCTTTTGCTCAAACACCGATCTGAGCAGTGCTTCAGCTTCCGGGGTTTTACGTAATAAACGTTTCTGGATGACTTCATCGGTATTGGAACTGGACAGCGATAAACGGGTTTTAAAACGTCCAGCAATCTTGGAGAAGTCATTGGCTTTGGAAGAAGACATCTCACCTAAAACAGCATCGATGTCTGCCTGTGAGGTGACGATAATCCAAGCGCGGCCTTTACAGATCGTACCCAGGTTTTCAGTAATGGTTTGCAGTGTCAGCATCAAGCGGGTATCGCTGCCAATAAACTGCCCCACTTCATCAACCAAGAACAACATGCGTTGCTGGGGTCCTTTGCTGTCCAGGTATTCTTTCACCCACTGACAGAAGTTTTCGACCGAAACACTAAAGGTCTGCTCAGAATCCTCAAACCACTTGTGTGCAGCTTCAGCGGATAGGTTGAGGGCTTGGGAAATCGCGGTTTCGACATCATCCTGATAGAACTGATAGCCGTCACGTTCTTCTAGCCAGGACATGCCGCTGGATTCCTCAAACGCCTGTTTAAAGCGCTCATACACACCTTTCTGGCTCAGGTGACGTTCCATATGGGCAATATGTGGATGGTCAGCACTAAAACCCTGATACTCGTTAAACACACGTAAAAACACATTCAGGATCGGATTGCCATCATCGTTGGAGCTGGCTTTACTGTCGATGTTAAACAGGATGACATCGGCATGATGGCTGACGGCCTTGCCAATATCGGCACGGATAAATGCATCGCGGATTTTAGTTTCATCAAAGAATTCTGCGGCGCTACGCTCGTTACCTTGCGCATCACGTACCACTTTATTGGCCAGAATATACGACAAGGTTTTCAGGAAATGTGATTTACCTGAACCAAAGAAGCCTGAAATCCATACGCCGACACGGTTGGCAATCGAAGGATCGCTCAGGTCTGTGCCATAAGACTGGAAGAAATCCCGAAAATGCTTTTCCAGTTCATTGGTGACCACATACTCATCGAGTTCCTGATAAACCGTGGTATTGTCATTCTGGTCTGCTTTTACGACCCCGTTAATCGCACGATCTAATGGCTTGTAAAAAAGTTCTTTAATGTTCATCTCAATCCATTCCCCCGAATTCTTATTTCTATTTGCCGTGTTTAAGGCACTAATCTGAATGCTCTGTAGTAATTATTGCTTGGAATTTTTCCAAATAAACTCATCGCTTGACCGTCGTAATAACCTGGGTAAAACAGCACCACTGGCTTATGCCCCAGTAACGAATGCAAACTGTTCAATAAGTGATGGGCACGTAACAGTGGCCAAACCGACCCAACCCCAGTCATCAACACAATATCTTGCGCATTGGTGGCATATTTACTTACCAGATAGGGCGCGAACTTATCCATATGCAGTGGGCCTTTCAGCGCTTTGAGCAGCGCCTCATCGCCTTTGGCTTTTTGCATTTGAATGGCTTTATCGATGAAGTTACGCTCAGCCAGATAATCCACCACGGCTTGCAGCAGGTTGATATTCACCACCTTCAGCTGACTGTGTTTTTTCTCCAGCATCCCGTCTAGAAAATGCAGATATTCGCGCACTTTCAACTCATCTTCAGGTGCATAATCAAAAATCCAGAAGCCAATTTCATTGCCCAATCCTTGACCGGTGAGAAACTCGGTTGAAAGTATTCGCTCTGGAATCTGGTTCAGACGCTCATGTATTTTTTGACTCATTGCTGCCCCTCTACAACTACCGCGTCCATAGCGAAACTTCCATAGATCTTTTAATGCGTTGTTTATAATGTTCTTCCAACAGGCTACGCAGCTCTGCTCTGACGATCACACGCTGCAACTCCAGCTTACGGGTACTTTTTAAGTAACCGGCTTCTGCCAGCATACGAAACACCACCTGCCCCATTTTTTTCTTGCTGGACTCTTTCCAATCACAGATATCCGGATCACGTTGTGAGCGTTCATCCAAAAAATCTGACCAAATATAGCTATCCAGGTATTGAGCCTGGGAGATATAGGCCTCTCTCATCACTGTTTCCATAAACTCAAGCAGCAACAGGTTGCGTTCAAGTGCCCCACAAAAAGCCACCTGAGTCGCCAGCTCATCATCCCCATCACGTAGTGCTCTCCAGAAATCAGGCTCTAAGCGCTCCAGACGCTTACGAATAGCGGTGGCATTGCGTTGAGCTGAAGCAGGCGTTCTTTTTTGCAGAATATTGTCAATCTGAATGGCCTGATGCCATTGTTCTGGAGTCGCTTCTCGTAATAACAGATCCGCGATCAGCCGGCTTTCACGCACCATCAGGGAACCACCAATCAGGTCACTGTCATAATGAAATTGTTCTAACATGGCCAATCTCCTATGAGGCCTGATCAAACAGGTAAGACGACAGCTTTTCGATATCTGAGCGTTGTAGTACCAAGGGATATTTCAAGGCATCATCCGCCTCAGCCAGCGTGATCGCGGCCTGATATCGCTGCAAAGTATAGTGAGCCAGGGCTTTTTTCACCGGAATCTGTAATCTGCCCTCCGGCATGCCAAAGTCTTTTTCGACCAGGGCTTGTTGTGATGGGTTCAATTTGGGATTGGGCATCAGCGTCAGCATGATTTCTTCATGCCATTGCTGATCCTGAGCAGGGTCTACTGACTCAATCGCCACCGCAACAGGTGTGCGATCAATTCTGGAGAGTAAAAAGTCCTTAAACTGCTTGCTCTGATGGCAATAGGCACGGACATGCCAACGGAAGCCGGTATACACCAGGGTATGCGGGGAAATCATGCGCTCATGCCACTGCGGATTCTGCATGGAGGCATAAATAATTTTGAGACAGCTTTGTGTTCGACAGGCACGCAACACCTCCCTGATGACTTCAGGACGCACACTGCGATCGGGTAACTGGACCGCTGAGAGATTCGGTTCTGGTGTCGCAATCAGGGCATGTGATTCACTGACCAAGCCCGAGAGCATATTGAGATATTCATTGATATGCGCTGTAGTCAGTACTGGTTGAAAACTGGCTTTAGGCACATAGCCTTTTACCGATGGATCATGAATCAAGGCATCGGGGTTGTAAAGCGTATTGTAACGCTTGATATCCGCAGAAGCCTGCTGTCGACTAAGTCCAAACCAACTCATCAAACGATTGGTAACCAAACGACCTTCCCAGTATGCAAGGAGTTCAATGGCTCTCATTCTGAGAAGGACTTCATGCTTATCTGTCGTCATATACCAATCAGTCAATAAATAGTAGTTTTAAGATTACCCTACAGCAAATATACAGTAAAGATTTTTGACGGTATTTAAAGGTAGTATTGCAATCACCAGATAAAAAATATACTAGTATCCTGATGATAGCCGTCAAAGTACGATCTCTAGCAGATCATGGATCCTAGTATAGCGCGTGAATTGAGCTAAGTTTTAGAATGAGAGAAATATGGGTTTTAGATTTCGTAAAAGTATTAAATTATTCCCGGGTTTTAAAATTAATCTGACCCATAAAGGCATCAGCAGTGCCAGCATTGGCAAACCTGGTGCTTCTCTAAATATTGGGAAAAAAGGTACGCGAACCAGTGTCGGCATTCCAGGTACGGGACTATCTTACTCTAAACACCAACCTTACTCTAAAAAGACCCGTGTTCCACAACCGACATCGCTAGAACACACGGAATATAATCCTCAGAATTTAGAACAACCGAAGACAAAGATCTGGCCTTGGATTATTTTTGGAATATTGTGTTTTATGGTGGGTGCCGTCATTTTTTAGCAAGAACAGCATTGTATTTTGATCAAAAAAAATGCCCACATGGATGAATGGGCAAACTAAGGAATTAATATCCTTCAGAAACTACAGTGCAATTCTCGCTACTTTCAGTAAGTGACTGTAGCTCAATCATGATGATCTGACTCAATCGAGTCGAGGTAAATCGATCCATCACAATTGGAGCAAAAATTATGCTTGAATACATTCTTGGATGATGCTGAAAAGTCTTTGAGTTTTAATCAATAAATAAGAGTATTCATGTCTACCCTCAACTTTACTTATTTTCAGATAGCAACCAATCGAGAGCACTCATTTTTACAATACCATTATAATTTGCTTCAGCCCCTATCGTGTCTAAGGTAAGTAAATATTTGGGATACGAATCAGAAATTTTCTGTAATGGACGTAACTCTCGGCTGAGTGTCTCCTCATTGAGCGTTTCTAATGCCACTTGATAATAAGTTAAATTCTGTAAAGTATCGACAGCAACAAAATCTATTTCATATTCATCAACCCGCCCTACATAGACCGTATAACCTCGTCTGATAAGCTCAAGATAAATTACATTTTCTAAGATATGACCTTGATCAGCATTAGCATCAGGCAACATAATCCGGCGCAATCCGACATCAACTAAATAGTATTTTTCAGAGGATTGTAATAACTCACGCCCACGTACTTTAAATTGTGCAGCACTATAAAATAGCAAACTGTCCTGTAAGCCCTGAATATAGCGTTTTACTGTTTCAAATGAGATTTTAACCCCGCTTGAAACAAAGGTATTTTTAATTTTATTGATGGAAATAGGTGAGCCTGTCACGCTTGCCAAATATCTTGCGACACGCTCGAGAGAGTTAATATCGGCAGTATTCAAACGGGGAATAACATCTTTAAACATTACACTGGCATAGACCGCTTGCAAGTAATCATAAGTTTCTTGCTGGCTAGTCATGGCAAGCGTATAAGGGAAACTACTGCGCGTATACATGGCATACAAATCACGATTGGATAATTGTTGGATGATCGGATTATTTTCAATATGCCACTGTTTAAATTCTTGGAATGACAAAGGTAGAACATGTTGCTCGATATAGCGTCCTGTAAGTAAAGTCGCAAGTTCTCCACTTAGAAAGAATGCGTTTGAGCCTGTAATATATAAATCGATATAATCCCGAACATATAAAGAGTCGACCACTTTCTCAAAATTGGTAACATGTTGTATTTCATCTAAAAAAACATAGTTTTTTTTACTTTTATCAACTTTGGACAATACATAATCATGTAGTTTACGGTAATCGGTGAGTTCTTCAAATTCCATAAATTCGAAGTTGATGGCAATGATGTTTTCGGCTTGTACACCCTGTGCTTTTAGGTCTTGTTGAAACATCGCCAATAAGGTAGATTTTCCAGAGCGACGCACACCTGAAAGTACTTTAATGACATCACGGTCTTGCCATGTATTCAGAAATTTTAAGTAGCCATCACGTCGAATATTAGCGCTTCTCATTGTTTACACTTGAAATCTAAAGTTTTAATTAATTCTATCAAAGTTTAGAACCTAGATGTAAAAATATTCAATTTTAAAAAAATTTAAAGTTTAAGTGAAACATTCAAAGCTACTGTTGAAGCATGCAAACAGTAGATCTGATCAAAATCCAAATTCTGTCTTTTTGATTATTTTCCATGTCATGTTATTTCATTGATGCTACGAGTTAACTGCTATATAAATTAAGTGAAAAGTAAATGGAACTAAGATGTTAACTAGAGTGGAACTCATTTTTGTTGTGCTGATGGTCTCAGCCTTAATCCTCATTGCTTATGAAATGCTAAAAGGTTTATTTTAGGGCATCTATACAATTTTTGATCAAAAAAAAGCCCACAGAGGGAATCTATGGGCGAAACTAAGGACCTTGACGGTCATTCAGAAACTACAGCTAGTTTCTGGTTGTGATTCTGGACTGAATTAAAAATAACCACATTGGCTGAATATATCAAAAGTTAAATCATTGATAAATTTTAGAAAATTAATTTACCCCCTCTGCTGCTCAATACAGTAATTCACCAAACAAATCCGCTCTAATCTCTTCCAGACTCAGATCTGATTTCATTCTATTACAGATGGGATGAACCAGCAGACCATTCTCTAGAACACCTTGCCCACCTACGGCTTTGGCAATCCGATGATCCGATTCAGTAGAATCAAGATAGATCAATCCGTCACAAATGAGGCAAAAGTTATGATTACCCACCAGAAAATTGTGCTTAAGTAAACTTTTAGTTAATGCTGAAAAGGATTTGGGCTTTGAGCGCGGGATTGGACTAATCGACTCCACATATCCCACCACATGCTTCACGACCGTATCATCATAATTCCCCAAAAATCTTTCAACATAAAACTCATTAAAGTTTATGTACTTGAAGGCCTTAGACATGGACAGGATAAATGTATTCAGGCATTCCTCATCATCAAAATCAACCTCCATTTCCAAGCTTAAGCAAATAAAGGCTTTATAGACGATTTGTAGACGATCATAGCCCTTGATACCACTGCCGAACTTGCCGACCGTTTCGGTGGTCGCCACGGGGAAATTGGCGATCAAGAACTCAATACTACGGCGTACCCGGGTGAAGTCCTTGAAACTAATCGTTCGATGATGAATCTGCATGCGACTTTCATGAATTTCAAACACAATTGAAAACCATGCTAGAAAGGAAGTAATCTGAAAACGCTGGTCCTTATAAAAATATAAGAACGGATGTAAGCCCAAACTCGGAACCCCAGTATTTTTTACAGGAGTGGCCATTCGGCAAAGGACCGTAAACAGATGTGACATGATCTTTTCAACGCGTTCACCCTGATTCAGGCTCATGATATTATGAATCTGATCACCCGCGATGATATTCATGAGCTCATTGACCAAGCCAATTTTTTTACCATGACTCATTTCAGTATCTAATAAGATGGTAGAGAAAAGCAGTTGATGGATCTTCTCCCCCAACTCGATCAGCGCATTTAAGCGTGTATATTGAAGCTCTTCTAAATTGGATTTATTGTCATTGATATAACAACAAGCATAGATCGCATAATATGCATCACTTCCCCGACTTCTTAGATGATATTCCTCATATTTATCCAGGCGTTTAGTATCTGAGTTAATCGATTGGAATACGCGTCGTGCATCTTCTGGAGTACCAAGCACTTGCCGGAAACTGATTTTAATATCGTCTAATTTAGATTTTTGTTCTGCAAATTTAGGATCAATACAAATTTTTTGGAAGTCAGCTAGATCCCCTAAATGATTTCGCAGGTCACGAATATCTTCTTTTTGTTGATCGCTAAAATTAGGCGCTTGAGTGGCTTGTTCATCTGCAAAATATCTCTTGACCCACGCATAAATACTCGAAAGGCGATGCGCCCCATCGATAATATAGATGTTGCCGTGTATATCTTTCCAATACAAAATACACAAATTGATATTTTGATCTTCTGTGCAATTCCCAATAAAGTTTGCAATTTCCCGCACACTCCAACATTCAGTAGAACGCTGGTTATCCGCTTTAAATAAACATTTGATGATGGCATGCTTTTCAAAATCAGTCAGTGCAACTTCAAAATTGTCTCGTTGCATTGATGGTGACATTTCTTCTGGCAACATGACTTTACGCTGAATAATATTGGTCAATAGTCGTGTAGAACCCATTTCTTATTTTCTCCAGGCAACACTTTCCTACTTTCGCTCAAGTACGAAATTTGAAAATGTATATAGTTCGATTTGGTTAAAGCTGTGAATTAAATGACCGTCAATATCCAGTCAGCGCTAACAAAAGAGACCTAAGAGAAATGGGGGGATTAGATAATAAAATCTTCATGTTTAGTACCTGTAGTTTAGAATTAACTATCTACAACCATCTTTTCCACGAGATGGAGGTAGACCAAACAGGGGTGGAAATACCGCACTACAGAAGACGGCCAGTCATAGACTGCCCTGCCTGGCCTACCATAATGGCAAACTAAGCATAATAAGCACAAAAAACCGCTAAAGCGGTTTTAATGCTTCTGTAGTAATTTTCAGGTTTCCACGCCCGATTACAGATTTTGCTGTAATGTAATTATCATATGGGTATCTTTTTCTTTGGTCAAACCAAATTAGAATTTTTTATTCATTTTTTAGTGATATTTTAAAATTGAATGCTGGCTTAATTTTTTCAAAATTTTAGCCGAAAAAATCCCTGTATTTTACCTACATACAAGGATGCGTGTTTAGCTCAAAATCTATGCTGCATACTTATAGAAGGATTACCTAAGCTAATTAATTTATCTTCTCCATTTTTTGGGATCTCATTAAAATCTAAAAATAATCATATTGGTGGACTCCCAAGCCTTTGCTTTGTAAAACAGCAGTTTTAAAAAGCAAAGGCTTGGGCTATTTTTCTGAAATATATTTGCTTAGGCTATTTAAAATTAGCTTATAAAATAAAACCAAAAACACAACCCAGTTTTCTATGCTGTATTTAATATTATAAATCTAGCAAAATTAATTTTTTTATTTATAAAAAATAAAAACTAATTTCCCTATTTTACAGAATAAAACAAATCAATTTATAGGGTAAATAATTTATATTAACTCCCTAGTCTATAAAATTTACCTTATATATAATTTTATATTTTATAGATTAAATTTAAAAAATAATATCCGAATAAATTTACAAGAATAATAAAAAAATACATTTAAATTTAATCTTATTTTCTCCTGCGAGTCATACAAAATCTTTTTATTTATTGAGTATTTTTTTTGATAATCTCTCGTCTAGCCTATCCAGGCTATTCTCAAGAAAAAAAATTATCAAAAATCAACCTCACAGAGTGCACACCTCGCTCTTAGTGTCCCTTTTTTTTGACCAAAAAAAAAGAGGAACCTTATAAATAATGAAAAAATAATCATACATGAATTACCTAAAGTTATATACTGCTGTTTTTTATATATTTTTCTAATATAAAAAAACTGTAGCCCCCCTACTTCTCCGGTAAAACATGGCGAATTCAAACATGAGGTGCGACAGTTTCAAAAGCCATATGATAATCAACAAGCTGAGCAAATTTCTCTAATGGTGTAAGCCAATCTAACGCCTTTCTAGGACGAGTATTCAGTGACATGGCAACTTGATTTAAATAATGCTGATCTGCCTGATTTAAATCAATCCCTTTAGGTAAATATTGCCTAATTAAACCATTCATATTTTCGCATGTGCCTTTTTGCCAGGGTGAATGTGGGTCACAGAAATATACATCTATGCCTAAATCTTCTTCGAGTATTTTATGTTCTGACATCTCACGTCCACGGTCATAGGTCAACGTTTTACGCAGTTCTGCAGGTAAATATTTCAGAGCTTCAGTTAAAGCCTTGCGCACTGATTCTGCCTTTGCATCAGGTAATGTTGCCAAGATACAGAGCCGTGTATTTCGTTCAATAAGTGTTGCTATCGAACTTTTATTGTCTTTACCTTTAATTAAATCAGCTTCCCAATGACCCGGTATTTTTCTTTCTTGAACTTCGGCTGGGCGCTCATGAATAGTTTTAATATCCTGTAATATAGAATCTTTTTTAGGTTCACCGTTAGCTTTTCGCTTTTTATTTTCATGACGTAGACAGGATAATAAGTCTTTTTTCAACTCACCCTTGGGTAATGCTCGTATCGTTGAATAAATCGTTGTATGGCTTACATTCATTGTTTGATCCAAATCAGGAAATGTCTTTAAACGCTTTGCTATTTGCTGAGGAGACCATAAACAACGGATCGCTTCAACAATAAATTTCCAGAGGATTGAATCGATTTTGAGTTTTCTGTGACCACGTCTACGTCTAGCAAAAGTGTTATCAGAAGCATATTGAGCTTGATAAACGTCATTGATGCTATTTCTTTTAAGCTCACGATAGATCGTACTAGGATGTCTTTTAATGAGTTCAGCAAATTTTCTGGCTGAAAAGCCTTCTTTTCTTGACTCAAGCATTAATGCAGTACGATCTTCAAAGTTAAGATGATGGTATGACAATTTTATATACTCCATAAACCCTTTAAATTAATTAGGTGGTTTATGTCGCACTTCAAGTTTTACTCTGCCCTCCATTGTTTTCAATTTATCGGATTTCTAAAAACATGAGATATATGTTTCAATAAAAGTTTTTAAGAACTTTATACACCAAATACCAATGCTTCACTTATGATAAAGTGGATTAAAATTGCAGAAAATGGGTAAATCCATAAAAAATGTCAACATCTTCAAATATACAATTGTATTTCAATTTCCGTTGTTTATAGTTGGAACATTTTTTTAAATCTCTACACTCAAGGTTAGATTTATGTCTACTGCTCATAAAAAAGCATCCTTATTGCAAAAAGTCAGTAAAGGACTCACAGTTGGTTCAGTCATTACAGGAAGCACGTTTTTACATGGTCCCCCTGTTTTGGCACTCGGTTTTACCAAGCTGTTTAAAAAATCAAAAAAAGTAGACGAAACCAATATTCAATTGGCCAATAGCTGGATTGGTGTAAACAACCACCTGATTGAAAAGGTGCTGCCAAACCTAAAGTGGGATATGGGTATAGGAAGTTCAACCGCCCTTTTTGGCGAGTCTGGCGGGTAGGAAGCGGCCGCGCAAGCGCCGCTTTGGGCACAGATCGGGCACAGATCGGGGGTTCATGCGTGGGTTTTCGACATCGCGGGGCCACGCAGCGGCTCAGTGCGTAGCCATTTCTCACCGAATCCCGGCACAGGGCCGAGCGCAGCCCTGCGGGGTCGTGGCCGCATCGGATCGGACTCTGGCTTGGCTGCCGGCTGTGTGGCCGGCGCCTCATCACGCGGCGGGCGGCGGGGCGCGCGCTGCGGGCCGGTAGTGCGCTTGCTCCAGCGCGCCGTGTTTCTCGAAGTGGGCGAGGATGGCGCGAATGGCCTTGGGGTCTTCGATGCTGGCGACGATCCGCACCGCGCCGCCGCAGTGGGCGCAGGTGGTGATGTCGATGGAAAAGACCCGCTTGAGCCGTTGCGCCCAGCTCATCGCACGGCGCTTCTGCTCGGGGCTGCGCGGCTCGTCGTGGGCGCTGACGTCCACTGGCGCCGCATCGCCCGCAGGCCGCCTGCCGCGCCCCGAGGGCGTCAGCTGCGCGCGCAGGTTTGCATTCGGGGCGAATACGCCGTGGAAGCGGGTGAGATGCGCGCGTGGCGGCGGGACCAGTGCCGCCAGCTTGGCGATGAAGTCCACCGCATCCCATTCGACATGCGTGGTGCCATTGCGCCACGGCGTCTTGAGCTGGTAACGCACCCTGCCCTGTGGCGAGATCGATAGCCGCTGCTCGCTGATCGCCGGGCGCGTGATGTAGCGGCACAGCTTTTCGAGCTTGTGGCTTTCGTGTGCTTCCGCGGCCACGCCGGCATGCAGCGAGAAGCCGCCGACCTTGCCGGCGTCGCCCTCCAGCGGACCGGCGTCGCCAGGCAGCGTTTGCAGCGTGACGACCTTGCGGCCAGCGTCGCGACCGGTGGCGATGCGGTAGGTCATCGAACTCATCCGCAGCCCATCCATGCCGTCGTCGCTACCCGCGCTGTCGGACAGGAACACGGATTCGTCTTCGCCTTCGAGCCAGCCGCGGCGCGACAGGTGCCGGCACACGCGATGCGCGATGGTGTTGGCCAGTTCCGTCAGTTGCGCCGATGTGGGCGCACGGGTGCGGTGCAGGCGCGGCTTGCGCTGCGGACGCTCGGTGGTGTCCTCGTACACGCCGTCGAGCCACAGCATGTGGAAGTGGATGTTGAGATTCAGCGCGCTGCCGAAGCGCTGGATCAGGGTCACCACGCCGCATTGCGCCGTATCCCGCGGCACGCCGGCCTGATCGGCAAGCCAACCGGCGATCACACGATGCACGATGCCCAGCACCGGGCCGATCGCCTCAGGCTTGCTGGCGAACAGGAAGCGCAACGGGTACGGGAAACTCAGCACCCATTGCCGCACCGGCCGCGGGCCGAACACCTCGTCCACCAGATGCCGCGCCGACTCGGCCATGCGCCGTGCGCCGCAGCTCGGGCACAGCCCGCGCTTCTTGCAGGAATACGCCACCAGCCTCTCGGCACGACAGTGCTCGCAGACCACGCGCAGGAAGCCGTGCTCGAGCACGCCGCAGCGCAGGTAGGTCTCGAACTCCTCGCGCACATACTCGGGCAGCGGGCGGTCTTCGGCCTCAAGACGCGCGATGAAGTCCGGGTAGTGCGCCTGCACTAGCGCGTACAGCAGCGTGCGCTCGGGCAGGTGGCGCGCGTAACGCGCAGCGGCGTGGGCGGCCGGCAGTGGCGCGCACACCTCGGCCTGCCGCCGGGGTGCGGTCAGGCGCGGCACGCAGCGCTCCGTTGCAGGGACGGCTGCTCAGGGTTGCGCCCGCGAGCACGCGTTCATATCGGCGTTTTCTGATCTTCGCGTCAGACATTGCCGCGGGGCGGGTAGGAAGTCTCCCGCCTCGGACGCCAGAACGCACAAAGCCCGGCACGAGGCCGGGCTTTGTGGTCTTGCTTGATGGATCGCGGGGCTTAGAAATCCATGCCGCCCATGCCGCCCATGCCGCCGCCGGCCGGCATCGCCGGCTCGTCCTTCTTCGGGGCCTCGGCCACCATCGCTTCGGTGGTGATCATCAGGCCCGCGATCGACGCGGCGTTCTGCAGCGCGGTGCGGGTGACCTTGGTCGGGTCCAGGATGCCGAACTCGATCATGTCGCCGAACTCGCCGTTGGCGGCGTTGTAGCCGAACGCACCCGAACCTTCGACCACGCGGTTGAGGATGACCGACGGCTCATCGCCGGCATTGGTCACGATCTCGCGCAGCGGGGCTTCCATCGCGCGCAGGGCGATCTGGATGCCGTGGTTCTGGTCTTCGTTCACGCCCTTGATGCCGGCGATCGCCGCCTTGGCACGGATCAGGGCGACGCCGCCGCCCGGGACGATGCCTTCCTCGACGGCCGCACGGGTCGCGTGCAGGGCGTCTTCGACGCGCGCCTTCTTTTCCTTCATCTCGACTTCGGTGGCGGCACCGACCTTGATCACCGCAACGCCGCCGGCCAGCTTGGCCACGCGCTCCTGCAGCTTCTCGCGGTCGTAGTCGGAGGAGGTCTCCTCGATCTGCGCCTTGATCTGCTTGATGCGCGCCTCGATGCCCGCGCCTTCGCCGGCGCCATCGATGATGGTGGTGTTTTCCTTCGACACCTGGATCTTCTTGGCGCGGCCGAGGTCCTTGATGGTGGCCTTCTCCAGCGACAGGCCGACTTCCTCGGAAATCACCACGCCGCCGGTCAGGATCGCCATGTCTTCCAGCATCGCCTTGCGACGGTCGCCGAAGCCCGGGGCCTTCACCGCGCAGACCTTGACGATGCCGCGGATGGTGTTGACCACCAGGGTCGCCAGCGCTTCGCCTTCGACTTCCTCCGCCACGATCAGCAGCGGCTTGCCGGCCTTGGCCACGCCCTCGAGGACGGGCAGCAGGTCGCGCACGTTGGAGATCTTCTTGTCGTACAGCAGGATGAAGGGATCATCCAGGTCGGCCGACATCGACTGCTGGTTGTTGACGAAGTACGGGCTCAGGTAGCCGCGGTCGAACTGCATGCCCTCGACCACGTCGAGTTCGTTGTCCAGGCCGCTGCCTTCCTCGACCGTGATCACGCCTTCCTTGCCGACCTTGTCCATCGCCTGCGCGATCAGGTCGCCGATGTTGGCATCCGAGTTCGCGGAGATCGCGCCGACCTGGGCGATTTCCTTGCTGGTCGACGACGGCTTGGACAGCGACTTCAGTTCGCCGACCGCGGCCTTCACCGCCTGGTCGATGCCGCGCTTCAGGTCCATCGGGTTCATGCCGGCGGCGACCGCCTTCATGCCCTCGCGGATGAACGCCTGCGCCAGCACGGTGGCGGTGGTGGTGCCGTCGCCGGCGTTGTCGGAGGTCTTGGAAGCGACTTCCTTCACCATCTGCGCGCCCATGTTCTCGAACGCGTCAGCCAGTTCGATTTCCTTGGCGACGGAGACGCCGTCCTTGGTGATGGTCGGCGCGCCGTAGCTCTTCTGCAGCACGACGTTGCGGCCCTTCGGGCCGAGGGTCGCCTTCACGGCGTTGGCGAGCACGTTGACGCCGCGCACCATCTTGGAGCGCGCGTCTTCGCCGAAACGAATGTCCTTGACAGCCATTGCGAATTACCTCGAAAAATTATTCGGATGAGAAATGTGTGGGAGCGACGCGCGATCAGCCGAGGATCGCGAACAGGTCGTCTTCCTTCACCACCAGCAGCTCGACGCCGTCCAGCTTCACTTCGGTGCCGCTGTACTTGCCGAACAGCACCTTGTCGCCGACCTTGACCTGCGGCGCGCGGACCTGGCCGTTGTCCAGCACCTTGCCGGTGCCGACGGCGACGACTTCGCCCTTGATCGGCTTCTCGGTGGCCGAATCCGGGATCACGATCCCGCCGGCGGACAGCTTCTCTTCTTCCATGCGCTTGATGACCACGCGGTCGTGCAGCGGCTTGATATTGGACATGGCAACCTCGGTAAATGGTTGATTGACGTGGAAAAACCCGGCGATTTTAGCAGTCGCGCGAAGCGAGTGCCAAACCGCGGACAACAGAACCGGGCGAACCCGGCATGCCACCGAGATGGGGCGGGCCCGCCGACTTTCAAGGGCCGCACGCGGATGTCCGCCAGGCCCGCCGGATCGGGGCAGCCGCTACCCTATGCCGGTGAGCGCCCTGATCTGCTTCTGCACCTGTCCCGACGCCGACAGCGCCGAGCGCATCGCCACCGCGCTGGTGGCCGAGCGCCTGGCCGCCTGCGTCAACCTCCTGCCCGGCCTGCGTTCGGTCTATCGCTGGCAACGCAAGGTCGAGGCCGCGGCCGAGGTCCTGCTGCTGGTCAAGACCAGTGCCGAGGCCTACCCCGCCCTGCAGGAACGCCTGCGCCAACTGCATCCCTACGAACTCCCGGAGCTGCTCGCGGTCGAAGCCGCGTCCGGCCTGCCCGAATACCTGCAATGGCTGGCCGCCGAGAGCCGACCGGTAAACTGAGCCAATGACCGCATCCACGATCCGCCTGCGCCGCTGGCTGGCCGGGCTCGCCCTGCTGCTTGCGCTGCCCGCGACCTCGGCCGTCGCCCAGGACTTCGAACTGCCGCCGGTCGACGAGGTCTTCGTCCTGTCCGCGCAGGCCACCGCGCCGGACCGCATCGAGGTGCGCTGGCGGATCGCCGACGGCTATTACCTGTACCGGCACCGCACCTCGGTCAAGGCCGATGCCGCCTTCACCGGCGCGACCATGGCGCTGCCGAAGGGCAAGGCCTACCGCGACGAATTCTTCGGCGACGTCGAAACCTACCGCAAGGAATTGCTCGGCACCCTCACCGGCACGCCCGCGGCCGGCGCGAGCGCGACCACCCTGACCGTGAAGTACCAGGGCTGCGCCGATGCCGGCGTGTGCTACCCGCCGCAGACCCGCACCCTGAAGGTCGCGTTGCCGGGCGAAGCGGGCGCTGGCGGCTTCGGCTGTAAGGCGCGCGGGCTGCATGATTATGTCGTCAAGAACGGCTCTGCCGATCATCCCAACGCCGAGGTGAAATTCGCACTGGGTGATGTGGTCAACACCATGATCGGCTGCACTAATGGTGAAACGATCATGCTGTGCCACGACACCTCGCTGCCGCGCCCCTATTCTCTCGGCTTTCGGGTGCAAGGCACCGAGGGGCTGTGGATGGACGTCAACAAGTCGATCTATCTGGAGGGCAAGAGCCCACAGCCGCACCGCTGGGAGCCTGCCGAGGGCTGGTTTGCGAAATACGATCACCCGCTATGGAAACGCTACGCCGATCTGGCGGCAGGGGCCGGGCATGGCGGGATGGACTGGTTCGTGATCCACGCTTTTGTCGAGGCGCTGAAGGCCAAGGCCCCGATGCCAATCGACATTTACGACGCGCTGGCCTGGAGCGCGATCACGCCTCTGTCGGAACAATCGATTGCTGAGGGCAATCGCACGTTAGATTTTCCCGACTTCACCCGAGGGCAGTGGCGCACCCGCAAGCCGATCTTTGCGCTGAACGACGCCTATTGATCGACGCGATTTAGGCCAAGCGCACCGCAAAGGCGAAATTGGTAATCTTGTCGGTATCCTTGACGCCCGGCGCGCTTTCGACGCCGCTGGAGGTATCGACCAGCGGCGCTCCGGTGCGCGCAATCGCCTCGGCAACATTCGTCGGATTTAGCCCGCCTGCCAGCCCCCACGGCAAGGCACCGCGATATCCGGCCAGCAGCGACCAGTCGAACGCCAACCCCATGCCGCCGGGCAGCGCGCCTTTGGGGGTCTTGGCGTCGAACAAGATCAAGTCCGCCGCCCCGGCATAGGCTGCGGCGCGTGCGACATCGCTGGCGCTGGCGACGGGCAGCGCCTTCCACACCGGCTTGCCAAACCGCGCGCGCAACTGGGCCACGCGTTCGGGCGATTCCGAACCGTGCAGCTGCAGCGCGTTCAGCTTGGCTGCCACCAGTGCGTCGGCGATGACAGCATCATCCGCATCGACGAACAAACCGACCATGGCGATCTGGCCAGCTGCGCGCGATGTCAAAGCGCCCGCGACATTCGACGTAACCGCACGGGGCGACGCTGGATAGAACACCAACCCGGCATAGTCCGCCCGCGCCGCGATGGTCGCATCGAGCGCCTCGGGTGTGCTGATCCCGCAAATCTTGATTTTCGCGGGCATGCGGTCAGTCGGGGTTCTGGATCAGCCGCACCAGCGTGCAGTCGGGATCGATCAGGTAGCCGATCCTCAGGCCGCTCGCCTCCAGTTGCGGAGCTTTGAAGCGCGGCCAGCCGGTGCTTTTTTCCTCGGCTCCCGCCGCGTTCACCAATGCCACCATGGCATCGAGATCATCCAACCGCAGGCAACAGCCGAACGAGCTCGTAGCTGGGTCGAGGTCAGGATAGGGGAAGAATTCGAGCTGCAAACCGCCGCGCTGCAGGATCATCCAGCCGCGATCCTTCCAACTCGTCGCAAAGCCCAGCTTCGCATAAAACGCCTCTGTCACATCGAAATCGCGCGATGGCAGATTGGGGGTGACGTGGTCAGCCATGGCTCAGCGCAGCTTGTCGGCCATGCGGGCCGTATGAGTGATTGCGGCGCGGCTATCGGGGGCGGAATGGCTCATCACGATCATGCTGGCCTTGGGGAACGCCGCACCAAACGCGCGCGCTGACGCGGCGTAGTGCTCAGTGTCGGCATCACCGAGATTGCCGAGCGACTTGGCCTTGCTGTCCTTGATCAGGCAGCCACCAAAAGCGATGTCGGTGCCGTCGATCCCAACGGTGATATTGTCACTGGTGTGGCCGGGGCCGGGGTAAAATACCTTGAGCGGGCCAAAGTTGGGCGCGGTTGCTGGTTCGACCCAGCCATTGGCGGCGAAAGTCAGGCTGTGTTGCGCCGCAACCATCCCCTCTTGCGGGGCAAGCTGGTTCGACAACGCATTGGCATAAGTCGCAATCCCCGCCGCATGCAGCGCGTCCATACCGCCCATCTTGTCCTGATGCGCGTGAGTCACCACCGCCAGCGCGACCGGCAGGTTGATCTCCTGCTTGATCCAGTTGAGGATCTGGGCGGTCTGGTCATCGGTCCAGGCGGTATCGACCACCAGCACGCGGCCGCCATCCCTGACGATCAAACCGTTGGAAGCGACTGCCCCGAAACCCGGCATGTCGAGATAGGAAGTGTGCTGCCAGACATTCGGTGCGAGCTGGCGGAAAACCAGATCGCCAAACCGTTGGTCGCCAGTTTCCATTTGCTGGCCAATCGTCGGGCGGATTTCACCGGGCATGCACCCGCTCAGCATCAATGCAGCGGCTAATGCGGTGCTCAGCTTCGCGACCGGGTGCATAATATTGGGCAATTCCATCAAGTTTTCCTTTTATTCAGCATTAAAAACCCCGCAAATGCGAGGCCTAGTAAATAGATGATCTTAATTTGGTTCACTGTAGCAAAAATATGGGGCGAATTCAAACATGAGGTGCGACAGTTTCAAAAGCCATATGATAATCAACAAGCTGAGCAAATTTCTCTAATGGTGTAAGCCAATCTAACGCCTTTCTAGGACGAGTATTCAGTGACATGGCAACTTGATTTAAATAATGCTGATCTGCCTGATTTAAATCAATCCCTTTAGGTAAATATTGCCTAATTAAACCATTCATATTTTCGCATGTGCCTTTTTGCCAGGGTGAATGTGGGTCACAGAAATATACATCTATGCCTAAATCTTCTTCGAGTATTTTATGTTCTGACATCTCACGTCCACGGTCATAGGTCAACGTTTTACGCAGTTCTGCAGGTAAATATTTCAGAGCTTCAGTTAAAGCCTTGCGCACTGATTCTGCCTTTGCATCAGGTAATGTTGCCAAGATACAGAGCCGTGTATTTCGTTCAATAAGTGTTGCTATCGAACTTTTATTGTCTTTACCTTTAATTAAATCAGCTTCCCAATGACCCGGTATTTTTCTTTCTTGAACTTCGGCTGGGCGCTCATGAATAGTTTTAATATCCTGTAATATAGAATCTTTTTTAGGTTCACCGTTAGCTTTTCGCTTTTTATTTTCATGACGTAGACAGGATAATAAGTCTTTTTTCAACTCACCCTTGGGTAATGCTCGTATCGTTGAATAAATCGTTGTATGGCTTACATTCATTGTTTGATCCAAATCAGGAAATGTCTTTAAACGCTTTGCTATTTGCTGAGGAGACCATAAACAACGGATCGCTTCAACAATAAATTTCCAGAGGATTGAATCGATTTTGAGTTTTCTGTGACCACGTCTACGTCTAGCGAAGGTGTTATCAGAAGCATATCGAGCTTGATAAACGTCATTGATGCTATTTCTTTTAAGCTCACGATAGATCGTACTAGGATGTCTTTTAATGAGTTCAGCAAATTTTCTGGCTGAAAAGCCTTCTTTTCTTGACTCAAGCATTAATGCAGTACGATCTTCAAAGTTAAGATGATGGTATGACAATTTTATATACTCCATAAACCCTTTAAATTAATTAGGTGGTTTATGTCGCACTTCAAGTTTTACTCTGCCCATTTTAGACCATTTTCTTTTGACCCAGGGAAGTTACTCCAAGGCATTTCATCTTAAAAAAGATACTTTGTAGTACAATTTTTTGTATCAGATGATGCTTTGAATCTGCTTTTTTATTACTAATTTTATAATATTTTATTTTAACTTCACTCCCTATTTTTTTATCAAAATCACTTGAACTTGATTTTTCTATATCTAAGTAGGATTCTACGTCCGAATATATTTTGGTAATAAACTCCACAAATGAATCGTACAATTTTAAATCTTTTTTACAGACTGCTTCAAAAACTAAAACTGATCGATCATTTTTCAATGAAATTTTATTTTCCAAAATATAATAAAAATTTTTAATTTCTTTTGGGGTAATTTCTTTGTCAATTATGAATGGCTGGCATATTCCATATAAATACGACCAATTGATCATTCGCTCCCAATTTAAATCCATTTCTTGCAGATCACGCTCCTCACTTCTAGCTATTTCTTTATCTTTATAAATATAAAATTGTCTACTAATTGACTTTATTAAGTTAACAAGCTGGTCTTCAGGATTTATGATCCGGTCATTTGCTTTCCATTCCTGATATGATTCTAGAAATCTTTTTGGATATAAAAAACTCATTTGTTTTTTTTCAATTTCATCTTTTTTTAAGAATTGCTTTGGATCATTATGTTTTTCAAAAACCTTTAAAAAAAACTTAGATTTTTGAAGAATGTTAAAAGCTGATTCATCCTCAGATATCTTTAAGGATTTAAATTGAGCATTAATAATTTTGCTATTTTTTAGTAATGCACCAATCAATTCAGGCTGATATTTACGTTTTGCTGTATAAAACATGTCTGCAATTAAAATATTAAGATGATGTATATAGCTACTTGCGGTCACGTTAAAGTCTTCATGCCCCATTAGATGTGCTAAACGTTGCCATACATCTGCGCTATGTAATGATGCATGATCGATATTTTGCAATATATGCTTTTTAAGCCTACCTACAAACCTAGAGTCATAGTCAGTAAAACTACAGATAAGCTGGTAGCTGCCTTTCAATAAAATTGCTAAGTGTGATGCAGCACTATGCCTAAATGCGTGAAATGTATATGAATGATCACTTGTCCCTAATACCAGATTAAACAAGCTCCTAGTGATTTTTGATAATTGTTGATTTTCAAAGGTGAAGAGTAATGTATTCTGTACTTGTAATTCCGCTTCGCTCAAAGAAGCAGCTAAATATTTTTTATAAAAATCACAGAACTCTTTAAATTCATTTGGATTTAAAAAATAGGATAAATCAAACTGACGATTTGCATTTTCGTTTTTAACATTACGGTGAGAGTTGGAATGAATTTTTAAAACCAGATTTTCAATATCTGAATTGGATGATTCATTTGAAGTCGTATCTTTAGGATCTGACTTTGCTTCGTAATATAAACGATTATTTTTAAGATGACTTCGAAGCTGTGCAGAGTCAAAATCATTGAGACGGATGCCTGTCACTTCATCAATACGCAAACCTAGTCTAAATGCGAGTCGATAGACCCATTGCAATGCAACTATGTCATTCCCTGAAATGCCTAAAATGTGTGGATAATTTTTCACAATTTTCATCATTAATTCAAACATCTGCGGACTAATGGTCCGTGTTTTTAAAAATTTCCCGCTGTCTCTCTGATGTTCATACAAGTACGCTACTACTGGTGCATCATGCTTGTTGACCAAATACTGATGAAATGTTTTTAACCTCGCGAAAGAATAGCCAGAGGTGTCGTGCTTTTTATTATCATTTTTCTCAGCGATTGTTTCCTGCTTTTCCTGATCTTTCATTGATTTTTCTAAAATAAGGTACTCATACATTTCTTCAAATTGTTCTTCGATGGCATTATTCAAATTTATTTGATATTCTAAAATGTAAATTAAAAAGTCAGAAACGAAGCTGTGATAATAACGTTTTATCGATGCCACCTGAAGTGATGCTTTACCAGAGCCAGAATTGTAACCTAGCTCATACTTTAACCATTGGCATATCCGTAAATGTGCGATTGCCACCACATAATCAATATATTCCCCCTCTCCAGCTTCATAGGAACGTATATCGCCCTCTGATTTATTAATACTTGCGTTCAAAGCTTCATTAAACTTGGCTAGTGTCAACTCTTTACCATCTTCACTAAATGATAAAAGCAATGATTTTATATCATTACGTTTACCCATCCGTTTATCATTATAAACTTTAACGTTCTGACCACTAGTAGAAACAGAAAGCTCTACAGTGTGATGAGTATTTTCAATTCTTTCTTGAATCGTTTTCCAGGTATCAAGCTGATGATAAATAGCTATATGCTGTTCATATATCAAAGGCGTAGTGATAATTTTGTTATTAAGTACACTTGTACTCAATAGATCTAAATTTGGAATCTCCTGCCAAAGAACATAATCAATATGCTTGAAAGCAGAAAAACGACGTCGCTCAAACTCTTTGATGAATTGATGATCAGGAACAACATCTTTAAAGTGTGCTTTTAGCCGCTTATAAAGTAAATCTTCCCGCTTAACTTTTTGATCTTGATCATCGTGTGTTTGCTGCCAAATACTAAGAGGCGATGTAGACTGTAATGCATAACCTTGGTTACCATGAAGATGCTCTCGGATACGCAAATAACAAAGCATTGAGATTGCGTTAAAATATATTTGCTGTGTTTGCCATAATTCCACATCTCCTTGGCTATCATAACGGTAGAAATTGCCATATTTTTGAGATGAGAGAGTGTATGAGAAAACGTAGGCATGATTCTTTGAACCAGAGTAAATTGGCAACAGTCCACTGTCTAGATTCATTTCAAAAATTGCATCATGAATTGCAATAAGCCGTTCAGGATGAATACATCCTTGATCGAAAATTAATGATATACATAGACATTCAAATAATATGTTTACTAAGTTTTGCTGAGCTTCAACTGTAGATTGTAAACTTATATTTTGAGTCTTTTTATTAAGAGAATAGCTCCACTTTTCATAAAATTTTTCTTTAAAATCAGCAAGAATAGCTCCATAACACAACTTGTCCTCTGTTAAAATATTATCGCGGCGCGGTAATGTTGCTATTTTCCAATCTGGTAATTTAATATCGTAAATTTTTGCATGATCTGGATTTTTTTTTTGCCACTCCTGATACTCTTGTTCACAAATAATTTTAAAGTGTTTAAAACACTCCTTGAGGTAAGAGCGGAAATATTTTTTGAGCTGGGAATGCTCACAAACTTTTATTAAAACTTGCTGATAGTTTGTAAATTTATCAGCAATTCGTTGATCAAGAAGTTTAAAATCAATCTCGACACCATTCACCTTTTTCTGAGTATATTTATGATCAATCAGCTCAGAAATTTGATTAAAAATTGCTTTTGTTTCTGTTTCAATCGCATTTTGTAATTGCTCTAGAATCTCTTGATTTAGTTCTTTGTTAATCACGCGATTTTTCCTGGGTAAACAAGTCTAGCTCCAAAATTTCTAATTTTTTCAGTAACGCTTCAACCTGTTGTTGAATTTCTGTTTTGTAATGAAAAGGACTTAAGGATGAAGTATGGCCAAACCCCATGGCAATACTATCATGTGCATAAAGGGTATTATGAATATCACTGCTGAGTTCAAGATGGTTTTTGCTAAAATGCCTTGGCCAGTTTTTATAAATCTGAACTGTTTCTTTCAAGTAATGCGTCACAAAAGCTGCTGACATTGGTGCCAAAGTAAGATTGTCTGCTATTTCTATAAAGTCAACGCTATGCTTTTTGGAAGTCAGTTGAGGATGGATAAGAATACACAGCATGAATTCATTTTTTTTCCACTGCTCCTGCAGATATTTCATGCCTAATGCAGTGATTGTCTTATCTATATACTCTCTGTATGCATCGAAATGCTTTTGCCAATAACCTACTACAGGCACTAAACGACCTTCTTGTCGTGAACCAATTTTTTTGTCATGAATATAGATAAATTTTGATTTTGAATCATAATTTTTGATCAAACCTGGCATACCCATCGTGGGTCGTACCGTGAGGCAAATTAAAGACAGATGCCACATCCAAATGCTATAAGCATTTAATTTCTCAATCCGATTGGCTTCATCATTCGTTAAAGTAGTCTGTACATAAGCATAAAGATTTTTAAAAAATTGAGTTGCTGCTTTGATAGTCCAGCAACGCTGACTACCTATACGTTGTTCTCGGTCAAAGATATAACCCGGATGCTGCTTTTTTTTCCATAGATCACCTTTTTTTCGGTTTATTAAACAATCAATGTATCTTTTAAAATGTCTATTTATCTCTTCAATATTACGCCCTTCATAGGACCAATTAACCACATGATTCGTATCGTGATTTGCCATTAAGTGTGCTACGAGATCATCACCTGTCTGCATATTCAGATGGAAATATATTTGCTTTTCTAAAATTCCACATGAAATCTTGTCCAAATTATACGGTTTGAAAAGCTGCCTTAAAAAACGATTGTATTCAGGAACAGATAGTTCTTGAATAGCATTTTTTTTTAATTGAATAATCCAAGCACTAGGAATATGCCATTTATAAGTGGATGCTTTGTTATAGCGCTGTAATTTATCACTCATAATGCCCGAATGATTTACATTCAACTTTGGATCAATCACCCAATAATAAGATACTTCGATTACTTCTGTTTCTTCTGCTACTTTTGTTTTTTTTATTCTTTTTACTTTTGTTTTTTCTAATATTTTTCCTTTTTCAATCAAATTATTAATATCTTTAAAGATAGTAGGACTCAGACCAGTCAGCAGTGACATCATGCCACATAATGCCAAAGAAGATTGATCATAAAAGATTGTACTATTTTCTTTGAGCATTTTATCCTGATAACAATCGTGCAATACGTTGTATACCTGATGTAATAAACTGGGTGCTAGATAAAGTGGATTACTTACAAATGGGACTTCACGTCTCTGAATAATTTTTTTGAGCTTTTCATCGGATATCATAGAACTTGCACGCTTACTGATATCATCATGTGTAGGATCAAGAATAGTTGCTAATTTTTCATCTATCTCGACTTCTGTGTCATCATTTTCTATATGAATAGGAGATGACCCTGAGTGGTTTGTTACATCAATCTCCTTTTTTATTCTTTTTATCAAATCCTTGATACTAAGTTTCTTCGATGAATTTAATTCCCTGTTGTTAAGCTCATTACAGACAATACAAAATTGCTCAATGTAACGGTCTAAATCTAATGAGATGGAGTGCTTTTGCATCTCTTTACCAGTTAAAAATTCTTTAAAATTGCTGGTGTTAAATTCATCGATTTTTTTAATTTCATTGGTAATTTTGTCACATGGTATTTTTTTTTCCCCACGGTCTTTAAATTGGTTCTGCAGTAACAGTTTTAATGCATAACATAGTTGATTAAATTTCTTATGTACTCTTTCATCATCTACTATTCGCTTAAAATCTATCAGTTTTGTGTTTGTGATAGGCTCTTTATCTTTAGAACTAGAATTCGGTAAACTGATAAGTTCTTTGAGCATTTCACAAATTAATCCAGTCAACAGATAACCATACTGATGCCCTTCTTGTTCAATTTTAGTCCATTGAGTTAAACCAGCCAGAATTTTATGTTCCGTCACAATTCTCTTTTTTTTAATAGTAACCTGGATTTTTTCTGCAGCAACATACAACTCATTCTTATTTTGAACGTCGAAATCTTTGAAAATAGCTTTTTTTTCACCAAGTGACTGATTTACCCACTTTTCCAATACTTTGATTTCTTCGTGTAGATCTGACAATCCATCAGTATTAGTCATACAGTTACCATAATTTTTCAGGGTAAAAATTGATTTTCAGGTTTCGTTCTAACTTGAGCTTGAAGTTTTTAGGCAAACCAAAATATTTTTTATAAGTTCTTTGAGTCAATTTTTTAACACAACGCTGCGGTTTTGACTCCACTCTCATATGTTCTGATAACTTCAGACTTAAGGCCTCGGACAATTGAGTAAAAAAACAAGTAAATAGCACAGCATGCACCTCTTTATGTTGGTGCTTTTTAACCTCTTCAGTTTCTTCAGGAGCTACATCAATTGTATCGAGTAACCACTTTAAAATTTCAAATTCATCAATGTCTTGATTGTCTTTTGCTGCTTGGTCAAGCATTCTTTTGATTTCATCATCCATCTTATTTTTAAGATCCAATACAAAATCTTGAATAAAATCTGGTAAATCTAATATCAAAACGTAACTTAACTTGGTGAAAACTTCAGTTAGAACTTCAGGTGTTTTTTTTGCATGCCCAATTTTTTCTATCATGACTCTCTCAAACGATACTGGCTATACAAGCTCAATACAGTTGAAATGGTTAATTTCTAAATTTACTACTTAGGCCCAACAGAATATCTTTAGCCTAAAAATACCGATTATGATGTTATATGTTTATATCCAGCTAACACAGAACAGCTCAATGAGTTAACGTGATATATCACGTAATAACTTTACCATTTGATTTTCCAATATCAAAGTATCGCGATGTCTATATAAGGTTTATCAACAAATCAAAATATTTAAATTATTTGCCAGTAAAGTTATGAAGTTGTGAAGTTGTGAAGTTGTGAAGTTGTGAAGTTGTGAAGTTGTGAAGTTGTGAAGTTAGGTTATTTAATCTTATAGATTGAATAACCTCTTCCATTCTCTATTTTATTTAAAACTTTTATCAACGAGCTGCTTAAAATCTTCTAAATTCTGCTCTGCCAGTGACTCTAAAGCTATTCTTACAATACTAGATCTGTTAACACGAGCGTTATTACTTTTGATAATTAACTCATCAATTAATTCACTTAATTCTTGGTTTAAAGAAAAGGTACAACGAACGAATTTCTTTTGTGAAACTTCTAGATCCTTAACTCTTTTATCAGCTCCCGATATGAAATTTTCAACCAGTTTATCCTGATCTGAAAGCTCGTCAGTTTTCTTTTTTAAACCGCTAAGACCTGCCATAGTTATACTCCTAAAAACTCTTGAGCTATCCCTTCAATTTCTGCTTTTGCCTTAGGATCACTTGTTACTTCAAAAACAGATAAGCCATTTTCATCTGCATCATCATAAACATTTCGATTTGTCGTGATGTGGTCTAATGCTTTTATTCCGAACGATACACAGGCTTCTTTAGCATCTAAAATTCGCTGTACTTGTGACGGTAATGTTGGGCATTGTGTAATAATTGCTCTGGCATTCAAATCTGGATTCACTGCTCGTGCCAGTTTTAATACTTGTTCCATATGATCCAAAGTCTTTAGATCTCTACGTTTAGGTCTAAAAGGCAATAGCATATGTGTTGCTATAGTCATAGCAGAGCGTAATGCTTCTGAATCTTGCCCACCAGCATCAATGATAATATCTTCATATCTTTTTGATAAATCTTTTAAAACTTGACGAATATTGCCTGAAGCTTGTACAGATGGGATATTTTTTAAATCCTCATTCTCATCACGTTCTTTAATCCAGTCAGTTGTTGTGCCTTGAGGATCTGCATCTAGAAGCAGAACATCTCTATTCTTTTCTTGTAAATAAACTGCTAAGTTTTGGGCAAGGCAGCTTTTACCAGCTCCGCCTTTTTCACCACCTACTAAAATAATCATAAGTTATGTAAGTTACGTAATTTTGTTGAAAATAATGTACAAGTTTCAATCTCATGAATCAACTATTGTGAAAAATAAAGTTAAAAAAAAAAGTTATCTACAAGTAATGTTCTTTTTTAATTTTATATATATTTTATAAATTTATATTTATAGAACCTCTGAATGCCTTATGAAGTCTAGTTTTCAGAGGTTTTATATGGACGTTTTCCTGACAATAAGTGGACACTTTCCTTTATTTAAATGGACGTTTTCCTGACAATAAGTGGACGTTTTCCTTTATTTAAATGGACGTTTTCCTTTATTTAATGGACGTTTTCCTGGCATAAATAGATCTTCCATTAATGGACATTAAGTGTTAATGTCTATTAATGGAATTTATTTCTTTAATCACAATATGGCAAATCTAATTTATAAAGACAATAACTTGATTGAAGCATCTTATGCATTGACTCTGTCTGAACAACGCTTAATTTTAGTTGCAATTATTGCAGCTAGGGAAATTGAAAAAGAGCTTACATCGGATACATTGCTAACAATACATGCGTCTGAATACATGAAGCACTTTAATTTGGGTCGTCAAGCGGCCTATGAGGCTCTTCAGGGAGCGTGTGATAACTTATTTGAACGTAGACTCACCTATAAGGCCATAGATCCTGTTACAGGTAAGCCAGCGGTCTACAAAAGCCGTTGGGTATCAAAAGTTGGCTATGTTAAAGAAGCTGCATGTGCTCAACTAATTTTTGCTCCTGATATTTTACAGCTTTTTGTAAAACTTGAAGAAAAGTTTACTCGTTATGAATTAAAGCAAATTTCTCAATTATCTAGTGTATACGCTATACGGCTGTATGAACTTTTGATTAGATGGCGTAGCAAAGGCAAGCTATATATTAGTATGGTTGAATTGCGTGATAAGTTAGGTCTACTTGAAAATGAATATAAAACCATGGGAGATTTCAAAAAGCGTGTATTGACGGTTGCCATAGATCAAATTAATAAACTTACTGATATCGACGTAAGTTATGAGCAGAAAAAAGAAGGGAGAACAATTACACATATCGAATTTTCTTTTAATCAAAAAGCTTCCTTAATTGTTAGTGATAAGGTACTGGAACCGACATATCAGCTGACACCAAAACAATCTATATTTTTCGCTCAAAAATTGTGTGACCTTATCAAATATCCCGAATTCGGGGGGAAATATGCCAATGTAGGCGAAGAGATCGAAGCGTTTAAAGAAAGGATTTCACTTGAACTCCTCGACCCTGAAAAGGTAAAAAAGTATTATTCTGATTTGTTAAAAGTGGGCTATAAAGAAAAATATAAATCAGAAAAGTTATCATAACCTGAATAATAGAAATTTTTATTTTGAACACTACAAACCTATAGGAAAAATTTAGTCTGCCCTGGTAACCCTAGTTTTATAAACTGAAAATTATATGTTCCACTAGTACGAAGAACTGATCTGGATTAATTTGCCAGAAAGATGAAATTATAAAGTTACATAAGTTATGTAACTTACACAACTTACAATCTTATGTAATCCTGAGGAGAGTGATGCGATGGAAACCTCTCCCGGTAATGCTTGTCAGGGATTTGTCCATATATGGAAGTGCAGCACTGAAAATTACAGGTTCCACTAGTACGAAGAACTGATCTGGATTAATTAGCCAGGAAGATGAAATTATAAAGTTACATAACTTATGTAACTTACACAACTTACACAACTTACAATCTTATGTAATCCTGAGGAGAGTGATGCGATGGAAACCTCTCCCGGTAATGCTTGTCAGGGATTTGTCCATATATGGAAATGCAGCACTGAAAATTACAGGTTCCACTAGTACGAAGAACTGATCTGGATTAATTAGCCAGGAAGATGAAATTATAAAGTTACATAAGTTATGTAATTTACACAACTTACAATCTTATGTAATCCTGAGGAGAGTGATGCGATGGAAACCTCTCCCGATAATGCTTGTCAGGGATTTGTCCATATATGGAAGTGCAGCACTGAAAATTACAGGTTCCACTAGTACGAAGAACTGATCTGGATTAATTAGCCAGGAAGATAAAATTGTAAAGTTACATAAGTTATGTAACTTACACAACTTACAATCTTATGTAATCCTGAGGAGAGTGATGCGATGGAAACCTCCCGGTAATGCTTGTCAGGGATTTGTCCATATATGGAAGCGCAGCACTGAAAATTACAGGTTCCACTAGTACGAAGAACTGCTCTGGATTGATTTGCCAGGAAGATGAAATTATAAAGTTACATAACTTATGAACTTATGAACTTATGACGGAACTGTTGCAAATAGAGATTTGAGTCGATGATGTTCCCTTTAAAAAGTACTTAGAGACCGAAAACCCTGTTGATTAGACACACTTCACCCTGAGGCTGACCATAATAAAATGACGATGCTTGTCCTTTACGTAGTGCACGCATGACTTCAATACCTTTAATTGTGGCATAAGCCGTCTTCATAGATTTGAATCCTAATGTGGCCCTGATGATCCGCTTTAGCTTGCCATGATCACATTCAATCACGTTATTTTTATACTTAATCTGCCTGTGCTCAAGGTCTGGTGGACATTTACCTTCCCGTTTTAACCGTGATAAAGCACGTCCATATGTGGGTGCTTTATCCGTGTTGATCACTTGTGGAATTTGCCACTTCTTCACATTATTTAAAATTTTTCCAAGAAAACAATATGCTGATTTGGTATTACGTCTAGAAGAAAGATAAAAATCAATGGTATCGCCACGTTGATCGACTGCACGATACAGATAAGACCATCGTCCATTCACTTTTACATAGGTTTCATCAATATGCCACGAGCTCAGATCTGTAGGATTACGCCAATACCAGCGTAAACGTTTTTCTATTTCAGGAGCATAACGTTGAACCCAACGGTAAATAGTCGTGTGATCAACATTCACACCCCGTTCGGCCAGCATTTCCTGCAGTTCACGATAGCTAATGCCATATTTACAATACCAGCGCACAGCCCAAAGAATGATTTCGCCCTGAAAATGCCGACCATGGAAAGGATTCATATGCTGCACCTTTAGCTAAAACAGTCTTCAGCTTACCATTCGTGGTTATTTGCAACAGTGCCCTTACTTCAAAGCCAAAATTTTTCGGGCACCATTAAGTACGAATAAAGAAACCAGTATGCCAATGATTAAGTCTGGATAAGCTGATCCCGTCCACGCCACGAGTACACCGGCAAATATAACGCCCATATTTACGACAACGTCATTCGCCGAGAAAATCCAACTGGCTTTCATATGTGCGCCATCTTCTCGATGACCAGAAATAAGATATAAGCATGTCACGTTAGCTATAAGTGCGAGCAGGCCAATAACAATCATGAGCGTTGATTCTGGCTCGCTTCCAAACATGAATCGTCTAATGACATCAACAATCACGATAACAGCAAGTAATAACTGAATCCAACCTGCGAAATGGGCTGCTTTTATTTGATATTTCGCAGCTTTTCCGACGGCATATAGCGCAATACCATAAACGGCTGCATCGGCAAACATATCTAGAGAATCAGCAATCAATCCTGTAGACGCAGCAATAATACCGCTGATGAATTCTATAAAGAAAAGTAGAGCATTAATACCTAATAACAGTTTAAGTACTTTAGCTTGTCTCACAGGATCAGGTTCATTAGGTATATCGCCTGAAGAAAGCTGTATTTCATCAAGTTTCGCCCCAAAACCCAGTCCTTCGAGTTTAGCCGTAATTTGCTGAATCCCTTCATTATGGAAGACTTTCAGTTTTCGATTGGGAAGATCAAAAGTAAGACCTTTAACTGCTTCAATATCTGCAAGAGCCATACGGACCATTTGCTCTTCAGCAGAGCAATCCATTTTAGGAATGGTGTAGGTACTTGTTTGCTTAGCCTGTTGATTGCTTATATAAGTTTCAGTCTTCACAAGCTTTGCACCAAAACCCAAAGCTTCAAGTTTGGTGGTTATATTTTCATCTTTTTGATTATGTAGAACCTTTAAAGAACGGTTAGGTAAATCAAAGATGAGTTTTTGAACACCATCAATTGAAGATAGCGCCATACGAACCATCTGTTCTTCCGCAGAACAATCCATTTTGGGAACTAAGTATTCACTCATGTAGTGCGAATCTTTTAAAACGTCTTCAGTGCTTAAATTTTCTTTGGGATCAGAACCACAACAGGATTGAGCGGTATCTTCACAACTGTTTGAAGTGTTACAGCAAGGAGATGAAGATTTTTTTTCTTCCTCTTCACCACAACAGCTAAGCGTATTATCACAATTCTTTGAATTGTTTGCTTCTGCAATTGATGGATGATTTTCTTGTTGAGATTTCTTATCTTCGCATGGTGTTTCTTTACTACATCCACAACCACTCATAATTATACCCATTAAAAAAATTATAAACTTTGAATATTAGAATCCCTATAGTTACTATAGAGTCAAGAATCTTTGGAAATACTAACTCAATGCATTTAA
Organism: Acinetobacter sp. WCHA55; assembly: GCF_002165305.2. NCBI lineage: Bacteria > Pseudomonadati > Pseudomonadota > Gammaproteobacteria > Moraxellales > Moraxellaceae > Acinetobacter > Acinetobacter sp. WCHA55. Next base: position 68,993 of record NZ_CP032284.1, read on the forward strand.
AAATTGGTGAACTCTCTAAAAAAACCTCATGTTCAGTATTAACAATTAGGTTTTATGAAAAGGAAGGTTTAATTCCGGAACCGGAAAGAACGGAAGGAAATTACCGCCTTTACGATGTAGGCTATGTTGAGCGAATTAAATTTATTTTGAATTGCCGAACTTTAAATATGAGTTTGAATGAAATTCGTCAATTACTTACCTATAAAGACAAACCTGAGAAAAATTGTTCAGATGTGAATGAATTAATTGACTTACATGTCAGTGCTATCAGAGAAAATATAATCAAGCAACAAAAGCTTATTGAACAACTATCTGATTTAAGAGGTACTTGTGATGGTTTATGTACAATTGACCAATGTGGAGTTTTAAAAAATCTAGCTTGATTATCTAGACCTATGCTTTTTTCAAAAAATCGGCACTGTTGCAAATAACCACGAATGGTAAGCTGAAGACTGTTTTAGCTAAAGGTGCAGCATATGAATCCTTTCCATGGTCGGCATTTTCAGGGCGAAATCATTCTTTGGGCTGTGCGCTGGTATTGTAAATATGGCATTAGCTATCGTGAACTGCAGGAAATGCTGGCCGAACGGGGTGTGAATGTTGATCACACGACTATTTACCGTTGGGTTCAACGTTATACGAATCTAAAAATGGGAGCCTATAGCTCCCATTTTTATTGTTAAACGTTGAATCCTATATGTTTTCCTGTTGGAAGCTCTACATCAATACGGAGCTTCCCACCCATTGCCTCAACATACTTTTTCATGGTTGAAATCTTAAGATCATTGCCACGATTTTCTATTGCTGAAAGCGATGGCTGTTTTATTCCCAAAGTTTCAGCAAGCTCTTTTTGAGAAATTTCGAGTTCTTCACGAATAAGATGAAGCTGATTTTCTAGCAGTAATTCATCAGCCATTTTTTGAATACGGGCTTGGCTCTCTGGAGAGCGGCTAGCTAACAATTCTTGCAGAGTCTTAGCCATTAGATTTATCTCCTAGGGTAGTGAGATGAAGTTGGTATTGTTCATCTGCAATATCCAGCATGTCTTTATAAAAACGCTTTTTACCGCCTTTATCAGCAATACATAGAACAATAGCCTGTCGTAAGGGATCAAATGCGAAGAAAGCTCTTAAGGGTCTACCGCGATGTTGAACACGCAGTTCTTTCATATTGGTAAATTTAGACTCATACACAGTATCTACTAAAGGACGGCCTAAACTCGGTCCCTGCTGCTGTAGAACAACCAGGGCAGCTAGGACCTTCTCTTGTGTAGGTTCATCTTGCTGTTCAAGCCACTGATTAAATAGATCTGTCGTAATGACTGTCCACATACCACAACCAAAATATAGATTATAGTCTATATTTTAGGGGCATTATGTTTGTTTTGCAAATGAGAAAGGATAGGCAATAAAAAAGCCCGACATCCTGTCGGGCTTTTCCATATTTGGCGCTTAGATCTGACTCCTGTCTGATCTCACGTTCCTTGTTGTTCATCTTATTCTTTTTATCTGGAGCATCCTGCTCTCTATGTCTTCATGATAGGAAATTTCCAGTATTGCGGATAGCAGCAAAGGGCCGAGATTGGTATGAGCCAGGGCTTACAAAATAGCCTAAATTTTATCCACAAAAAATGTGGATAATTTTGGACATTGAGGCATTGATAAAATTTGAAAAACCTCAAAACTGACTATTTTTTAGTCAAATTTATTGGCAAGAAGTATCAAAACCGCTCATAAAAAAGCCGACTTGTTTCAAAATCGGCTTTTTGGTCATTTTTGGATTTTTCTATTTTTATTAAGTGGTTGATATTTAGATTAATATACAAGTGTTGACTTCGTATAACGTGTATTATGTTAATTTGAGTATTTCTTAATAACTCTATTATTTTCTCTTTAACGCTATTGTTAGAACCACTCCAACTACGCTTATAGCTGCCATTGCGAATTTTGCTAAGCCTTGCCAAGCATCATTATTATCCTTGTTAGTTTCTTTTACTATTTCAGCTATTCGCACATGCAAATCAGCAAGCTTCAAAGTTATCTCAGCAATTAAGTGAAGAGATTCATCGGTAGTAACTTTATCTGCAATCTTTGATAGAATTTGCATTGTAGAATCTAAACTTTTTTTAATGCCATCAAGACTATGAACCTGTGTAGTCTTAACCCCATCTACTATTAACTTCAAACTATCTAAGTAATCTTTTTGAAGATCAACAATATTAGGTATTACTTTTACAAGCTCTGCTAACTGTGCAAGTGAAAAATTATCATTTTGTACCAGTTCCATAATTTTTACATACTGTTCTTTTGATAAATTATTAAAATCTTTAATATT